>CAZGLA010000135.1:0-4639 GCA_964526575.1 uncultured Candidatus Peribacteria bacterium
CTTAGCAGACTTCATCACTGAACATGATGGCTGTCATATTTATTATGAAACGCCAGCTATCAAGATCAATGTAGAAAATGACAAAGTAGTCAGCGTTGAGACCAAAGATGGTAAGAAGTTTACCGCTAAAAATTTCATCTGTAATGGGGACCCAAAAAAGATGGCCCATATCATTGGCTGGGATAAATTTCCCGCAACTGAACAAAAGAAATTAGAATATGAATATTCCCCTGCTGGTGTTGTCATTTATCTTGGCCTCAAAGACATTGATCTTCGTAAATTCGGCTTTGGTTCATTCAACATTTGGCATCTCGAACAATGGGATATGAATACAATGTGGCAAGAAATGGGTGAAGTAAATTTCAGCAAACCTTGGATATTCATGTCGACACCGACACTGCATACCAAAGAAGGCGGGACAACACCTTCCCCAGACAATCAGATTTTGGAAATTGCTATGTACACTGAATATAAACCTTTTAAAGAAGCTCAGGACCGCGGTTATGGTGAATATGCCAAGTTGAAAATGAAAACCGCTGATCGCATGTTACAAATAGTTGAAGAGAAATATATTCCCAACCTGCGTAAACATATTGTCGTACAAACCGTCGGCACCTCAACTACCAATGAAGATTTCGTACTAACTCCAATGGGCAATGCTTATGGATCCAATATGACTCCTGAACAAGTTTCATTAAACCGTCTCAAGGCAAAAACTCCTTTTGATAACTTTTTCTGGTGTAATTCCTCCAGTGGCTGGGCCGGTATGTACGGCACTGTTTCAACGGGGATGAGCCTCTATATGGATCTCACTGGCGATCGCTTTTATACGCAAGAAATGAATATTGGCGACGATGAAGCTATTAAACAACTAGCTTCTCGGTAATTTGCCTGGCAACTTTTTGGCCATTACGAAGTGCTCCTTCGGTCCAAGGTGCATTGAGATAATCTCCGCAAAGAAAAACGTTTTGCTCGCCTTGACCATCATTCATAAAATCACGGACGGCAGATAAGTGCCCCTGAGAGAATTTGGGCATCGCGATAGGCCAGCGCTGTAGGTCATGGTTTTCAAGTTGTGCTTCTGAGGCAAACCAAGGACAGACTTTTAATAATTCTTTTTTTACCGACGCAAAAATTTCTTCATCACTCTTGTCCATTAAAGTCTTAGCAAAATCTTCATGTAGCCAAATACACAGAAGAGATTTACCATCATGCATTACCTCTTCACCCTTCATAGTTTCATTTACAAAACCAGATATCGTTGAACTTTCCACATAAGGTACCCAGACAATGGCATAGTCCGGGAGCAGCTTACGATCAACACGAAAGGCAACGCTAATGGTAGACGCATATTGAGAGTTACCGAGAAGCTTTTTTTGTTTGTCAGTAGGGTTGTGATAGATAGCCAAACTAGCATTGGCAGTCGATGCCAAGACTACAGCATTAAAAGATTCACCATCGATCAAACAGTTATTATTTTCAGAGATGAGTTTCTGAACTGGATGATTTAATTCAACTTTGAGACGCTGAGCAAAAGCATCAGGTAAAGCTTGCATCCCTCCCTTGGTTCGCTGCAAGTACCAACGGGGCAAGTTTTTCTTGATAGAGTTCATGATTCCTAACATAGCTCCCAGGCTGATTTCCGAAGCCCGATGGAATTGATAGGTAGAGGTAAAGGCGTCGACAAAATAATCAGCGACCTCTTTACCCACTCGCAGTCGCATAAAGTCATAGGCATTATTCTTGTCAAGATCGGCAAGACCATTCAGATCAAAAAAGTCTCCGATATCTCTGGTAAAAAAATATTGAATAGCCAAACGAAATTTTGAAAGACGGCCAATAACTTTATCAACCGGGATGATTTCGCCTTTCTTGGCTATGCCATATCTGAGAAAGCGCATTTTCTCCCATTCGATACCAAATTCTTGGCAGTATTTTTTCATCTCATCATAAAGATCACACAAATGATCTGCTCCAAAATCAAAAATAAACCCATCTTTTGTCCTGGAGGACATGCGTCCGCCCACGTATGAATTCTTTTCATAAACAACGACACTAAACCCTGCTTTCTGGAGTTCATAGGCACAAGTGAGTCCAGCAATGCCAGCGCCGATAACAGCAATACGTTTTTCTTGTTGATTCATAATACTCATTTTGTCCGAGTATGCTAATAAAAAAAGCGAATGGCAAGTGGGAAAATCCTGTAGTACCATGTACATGACTTCTAACTTATTTGTATGAAAAAATTAAGCGAGCTATTCGACCTAGCTGGAAAGACTGCCATTGTTACCGGTGGAGCGGTGGGTATCGGTTATGGAATTGTATGTAGATTAGCCGAAGCTGGCGCAAATGTAGTTATCGCTGGCAGAAATGAAGAAGAAAATAACAAAACCGAAAAAGAACTTGTAGCAAAGAAATGGAAGGTAAAAGCAGTTAAAACTGATGTATCAGTAGAAAGTGATGTCCAAAACATGGTGAGATTTGCGATCGATACTTTTGGGTCGGTAGATATTCTGGTGAATAATGCCGGAATTTATCCTTCTTTACCTCTTGCAGAGATGAATAAAGCTGATTTCGACAAAGTTTTGGCAGTGAATTTAGGTGGAGTTTTTCTTTGCACTAAGTATGCGTCTGAACAAATGATCAAACAAGGAAAAGGTGGGAAAATCATTAACATTACTTCTATCGATGCTCTTCATCCATCCAGCATTGGACTGGCTCATTACGATGCTTCCAAACACGGTGTATGGGGATTTACGAAGAACGCTGCTTTGGAATTGGCACAATATAATATATGGATAAATGCGATCGCCCCCGGCGGTATTATGACTCCTGGAGCACAGAAAATGCAGCAAGCTATGCCTACGCCCAAGGGGGTGGATATGAAAAAGTTGCTAGAAACGTTTTTAGCGAAAATTCCCATGCATCGCATGGGTGAACCAGATGATATTGGCAAAGTTGCCCTCTTTCTGGCCTCAGATATGGCATCATATATGACTGGTAGCCAAATTGTCGTCGATGGTGGTGTGCTTTTGAGTTAAATAATTTTCAGGAACAATTATGACAGAAAATTTCTCTGATATTATTATTGTCGGTGCGGGCATGGCGGGTCTGGGTTGTGCTACCCGACTACATGAAAATGGCTTTAGTTTTAAGATTATCACTGAAAATATCGGTGGCAGGGTGAAAACATCTCCTAATGGCGAGGTGAATTATGGAGCTTATTATATTACCGGAGACTGTAAGAATGTTCTGCCCTTTGTAGAGATCACCGGCAATGTTAAATTCAGTAACTCTCGCTTACATAAAGGTAACGATCATTATCGGCTTTTTTCGCTTCGAGCAGTAAAGCATGGATTTGCTTTCCTCCACTTACTCAAAGATTTGCGGGAATTTAGAAAACATATTAATAAAAATCGGGCATTAGGCACTGAGCATTCACGTGAAGAATTAATTGAATCTGATCCTCTGGTCAAGCAGTACTATCACGAACAAGCCAGTGAATACATCAAACGTCGTGGTTTAGAAAAAATCGTCGATGAATATTTAGAACAATTTCTCTGGGCATCCTTTTTTTATGATTGCCGAAAAGTGTCCACAGCATTGTTTTTGGGAAGCTTGTTACCACTTTTAGCCAAGGGTCACTCTTTTAAAATGCTGTTCGATAAAATTACTAAGGACTTTAAGCAAGACATTATTGTTGATTCTGTTGTGAAAGTGGAGCGAGTAAACAATCACTTTGAATTAACCACAAAAAGCGGCAAAACCTACACATGCAAAAAGCTTGTATTAGCCACGCCAATGACTATTACCAATAAACTAGTCAAACCTCAGAGAATCAATGGTGGCATCAATGTTTCTTACTATCATGTCCGCGGCAAGATCAAATCACTTTATGCCGGAAAAGGTTATAACTTCTTTGCTTTAGAAGAGGCCTCCGCCATTTCTCGAGAGCGTGATGGTAGTAATCTCTACTTTTATTCGGGGAAAGATAATATTGCGAAATATTTTGATGAGTGGGAAATCATTACCCACGACAAATGGGAGCCCTGTTTATACTTCCTCGGAGACAATTATGTAAAGATGAATCCCGAGCCTAATCTCTTTTTAGCGAACGATCACAACGTTCCCAGTGTCGAGGATGCTTTTATCAACGGCAAGTACACGGCAAAATTGGTGATGGATAGTTTTTAAGGATTTATAAATTACAAACAGGAATTTTGAGTAATAGCATTCACTACATCTCTTAAGTGAGGATCGGTGGGACAGTTATTCCCAGAAAACTTGTTGGTTAATAGAAGCGTCTCGGCATTGGTACGGGCAAATTGTCTGATATTTTCATCTGTATTTGTACTGTACAAGTAAGTCCAAGCATGGAAATAAAACTGTGCTGCCCAAGCACCCATTTCTTCAATAGTTGCATCAGACCCAAAACTCATGCCCGTATGTGGAGTATTAGTGATTGCATGATAAGCCTCATGCACAATCAGCCCAGCGGCACCCGTAGGATCCTGGAAAAATCGAATAACTGATTCAGCATCATCACTCAATGGCTGACATTCTCCGCTACCAGATGCATATGATGCATGTGGATACAAATGGGCCATGCCACCATTTAAAACAATCACATTTTGCCATC
>CAZGLA010000136.1:0-8274 GCA_964526575.1 uncultured Candidatus Peribacteria bacterium
AAGACTTTTTTCTATGTCACTTTAAATACTCAGCCAAGTCTGGATAATGTCTATGCTCCTTTCGGCCGTGTCGTCAAAGGTTTGGAAATCGTTAGGAATCTGAAGAAAGGCAATAAGATCACCAAGATTACTGTTGTCCAGAGACAATAATAAAAAATTCTAGGTTCTAAATTCTAAGTTCTGAGTGCTCTTTGTCATCCCGAAGCGATCCCGCATAGGCGGGAGGGGTAGCCTGCCCCGAGTGCATCGAGGGGAGGGATCTCGCGGTAAGACTGTTCGGTAGTATGGGCATGTCATGCTGCTTGAATCAGTATTTCCTTAATATCTAAATTTTGCTCATGGATAAAACACAGAAAATTGTTGTTTGCGTAGTCAGATACAAAGAATAACTACATTACCATTGGTGGTATATTGGCAAACGCAGCTCTATCTGCTTCTAATGCTCTTTTAATCAAGTCTTTATCCATATTATTCAAGGGTTTTCCTGCTCCCAACTTAGCGATAATATTGATGATGTAGAAACGAATTGCATTACTTAATGTTTTGACTTCAGTGAGGATACTGCCATCGCCGCTAGGAATATACATATCTGAAATATTGTCTGTACCTATTTTTATTCTCACGCCTGCTTCGAGCATCTCTAGTACTCGAGCAATGCTATTATGGGTAGCTGTTTTAATTGGTCGTAACTGTCTCATAGATAAAGCAGCAGTAGGACAACAAATAACTCCAATATTATATTTAATTAAATTTTCTACCATCTCATAGAAACGTTTATCATCGTATCCCGAGGGGGAAATCGCATGAATAGACCATACAGTGGGATCTTTAGAGTCAGTTTTTGCTTTCGGAGAACCATGCCACCTTACGGCATCAATGATAGTCTCAGTTCCTTTTTCTCGCGGATCATTAGCCTGATCGACTTGTAAATGTACCTCTTTTCCCAACTCAATTCCTAATTGTAAAATTCTTTTTATGTGTTCGTCAGAACCCATTCTGTCCGCGGCATCATCTTTCTCAGGTAAAGCACCTAAGACTTCAGCTTTTTTGGCTGCTTCTTTGTACACTTCCCAGCGGCCTGCTTTATCGTCTTTAAAACCAAAAATCGGTGACACCGCAATTTTAAAATCAATTTTGCCTTCATATTTTTTCTGCAATTCTTTGGCCACATTAATAGCCAATAACCCATTTTCTCCTAAATCAGGGGTTGCATCGATAAAAGAGGTCACACTTTTGGTATCCATGAGTATTTGTTTTATGAGTTCTCTTTCCATTCTGGCCTGCAAATCTTCTCGTGTGTAGCCAACTTCAAGATGTAAATCCCCAGTCAGATTTTGTTTTGTCCGTAAGGGATAAATTGCTGCTTCCAGTGGATTAACTCCTGTGTTTTCCAAATATCTTGCATTCAAGGTAGAGGCTCGATCAAAATGCGTATGAGCATTTTCAAACCCACCAAATTTCCTCACACTCTCTAAAAGACTTTTGTCATATTCAGACAATGGGTAATTTAAAGTTTGTATGCCCAATGTTTCAGCAGTTTTTGCTATTGACCCTGTAGATTTTTTTGCCATGAGGTTGTAAGAGTTAAATTAAAGATTCAACCGTAACTTTAGCATGTAATAATTACAAGTTTTTTTAAAAACTCTATAATGCTTGAATGTAAAGAATGTTACTAAGATATAGTCCGAAATTCATAAAAGTAGAAAGGTTTACGAATTACTATTTGAGAAATAAGTATTTTTGTTTTATATTAATCGCGTTCTAACAAGCCGCGGTGGTGGAATGGCAGACACGCCAGCCTTAGGAGCTGGTGCCCACAAGGCGTGAAGGTTCAAGTCCTTTCCGCGGCACCAGTTTTATGTTACATATTATCCGTCTTAAATCATGTCTGTGAAACATTCTCTCAAGAAACTCCCGCAATCTCAGGTGCTGATTACTATTGAAATTGATGCGCCAGATTTGGAAAGATTTCGTCAAAAGGCTCTGGAAAAATTACGTGAGCAAATAAAAGTAGCTGGCTTTCGTCCAGGCAAAGCTCCTGATGATGTCGTTATCGAACAAGTAGGTGCATCTGCAGTAGAGGAAGAGACTCTCCGTATTGCTTTGCCGGAACTTTATTATGAAGTGGTGACTAAGGAAAAACTGCAACCTATTGCCCCTCCTGAAAGTAAAATCATCAGTAAAGAACCATTTAAAGTAGAGTTAACCGTATCATTATTACCGGAAATCACCTTGGGGAATTACAAAAAGATCAAAGTTAAGCCCATGGCTATTTCAGTAGAGGATAAGGAAGTAGAAGAGGAGTTAGAAACATTAAGAAAGCGCTTTGCTACATATCATGAGGTCAAAACTCCCGCACAAATGGAGCATAGAGTAGAAATTAGTTTTACCGGTATGATTGAGGGCAAGGAAGTGCCTGGAGCCAAGAGTAAAAATCATCCTATGGTTCTTGGATCCAATACTTTCGTTCCTGGATTTGAAGAAGCAATCGTCGGTATGGAAATGGGTCAGAAAAAGCAATTTAATGTTACTTTTCCAACTGAATACCATGCTGAAGCTCTTCGCGGCAAAGAGGTGACCTTTGATGTGGAATTGCACCGTATCGAAGAGACGCGTTTGCCGGAAATGAATACTGAATTCTATGCTCGTTTAAAAAATGAAAAGATTACTGATTTACCGTCACTTAAAGCAGAAATTAAAGCATACTTACACGCTACCAAAGAGGCACAAGAAAAGGCGAGACAAGAAGATGAGATCTTACAGGGTTTAATCAAATTAACTAAAATTGATTTGCCTCATGTGCTGATTCACGATGAAATCCATTATATGGAAGGTAGTTTTGCAGAACGTCTGCAAGGAATGGGAATGACATTCGAACGTTATCTGGAAGCCAACAAGAAGACTCACGAAGATATTCACAAAGATTGGGAGCCGGAAGCTACCAAAAGATTAACTGCGCGTTTTGCTTTATTGGAAGTAGCTAAAAAAGAGAATCTCGAACCCACAGATGAAGAAGTAAAGACGGCTTTACAACAAGAAAAAGTGGAGGAGAAAGACTATTCTCAATATGAAGGTCAACTGAAAGCAAGGATTCGAGTCGGAAAGGGACTGGATTGGTTGATGAAGTCTGCGCTAGAATAGCATTAGCTTACACCCCCTTATGAAATATCTTTTTCTCACTCTGGCATCAGTTATTGGTTTACTGCAATTAATATTCTTTTTCCAGAATCTTGCTGGGGCAATGGATACTGATTTGTATCTGCTCACTGAGATTTGGACTTTAAATCCAGGGATGATTATGTTTTTTGGTTTCATCTTGGGAGGACTGGCTACATTTTGCCTGATTCTGTTTTTTAACAATGGCAAGTTACCCGTGGATCAAGGAGGAGATATGGGCGGGGGCAGCGGTGAATGGTAAGATGAATTCAGGATTCAGGATTCAAAATTCAGAATTTAATCCAGAATTCTGAACTCTGAATTCAGAATTTTCTATGCCCTCATAGCTCAATGGATAGAGCAGGAGCCTTCTAAGCTCAAGATAAAGGTTCGATTCCTTTTGGGGGCACCATAAACCATTCGCTTCGCTCAGGTTTATGGCGGGGCCATCATTTCATCACTTAATAGAAGATAAACAGGTTTATGCCGTGAACTCGACGTTAGGAGTAGTTCATGGCACTCGCTGCGCTCGGGTTCGTGGCGCGCCATGAGAATGTTTATTTGCTGTATAGAATAATTAGTGGTTTGTGCGGTGAACCTGACGTAGGAATGGTTCACTGCTTTATTTCAGCGACCGAGTCTTAATTCTTATCCTTATTCCTTAACTGAATGCCTAGCTTGCTCGAAGAATTGAGGAGTTAGAATTAAGAATGAAGGTTTTTGACCCAATGGGTTCCCATTGGGATTTCTGTTATTTTTTGCTACAGTATATATGTATTAGCCGAATCGCATGCATTGTGGCATAAAAAAGTTATTTTCAAGCATATATATAATATCTTTGTTGTTTAGTTTTTCGGTGATGACATATGGTGAAACCCATACTACTACCAGTAGTGTTGGTCAGATATGTTTAAATGACAATGAAGGAAGAGAGAGTTGTTATTCACGCTCACAGGTTGAAGCAGAATTTAATAGTGTTCGTCCAGATCCAGAAGATCCAGCTAATGTTTGTTTGGAACCAACGCCTTCAGACCTGAGATGTTATGATTATACTGATGTGCAGACGGCCTTAGCACCAACTACTGCCACACCCACAGAAATCAACCGAGGTGGGGGGCAAAGCGGTACGGTAGAGCCGCCGCCGTTTCAAGGTATTGATCCCAATAGCATTTTCATTGGTACATTTACCGGGCCGGACACTGCGCCACTGCAAGGGGCTTATACAGCACCATTATTGCAAGTAGCAGATCAGCAGATTGCTTTCCAAATATTAGTCAATTTCTTTTTGGGCATCATAGGTGTAGTCGCGGTGTTATATTTGGTAACCAATGGTTATCGTTATGTGATGGCCCGCGGAGACGAAGCACAGATGACCCAAGCCAAAAAGGGTATTATGTTTGCCATTATAGGTTTATTATTTGTACTAGGCGCTTACACAATTGTAGCTACTGTGCTCAACTTTGGTGCCCGACCCCCAGTCACTCCTGGCATCGGCATCGGTATTGGCGTCAGTTTCTAATTTAGAATTTATAATTTAGAATTTATAATTTTTGTTATGTCCTTCGGCCGCTTTTTAAAAAACTTTGTATTGCATCCTATGCAGGTAGGAGCGGTAGCCCCTACGGGAGGAGCATATTCGAAATTGGCTTGTAAACAAGTGAATTGGGATACTGTTCAAAATATAGCCGAATTAGGAGCTGGCGATGGAGCTGTGACAAAATATATCATTGCTAATCTTCATCCAGAACAAAAACTTTTGGTTTTCGAGTTAAATCCTGATCTTTTTATTATGCTAAAGCAAAAGGTTAAAGAACAAAAAAATGTCATTCTTATCAATGATTCTGCTGAGAAGCTTGAAGAGTATATGAAAAAACATCAAATTGCCTCATTGGATGCTGTATTCTCAGAGGTACCTTTGGTTTCCCTGCCCAAAGTTATCGGTCAAAGAATTGTAGATGCAGTAAAAAGCAGCCTCAAATCTGGAGGTATGTTCCTGCAAATTCAATATTCACTTTTTAGTTTAAAGAAACTGAGAAAGCTTTTTGGCGATGTAAAAGTAAAATTCACTTTCTGGAATCTCCCCCCCGCCTTTTTGTATATTTGTAAAAAATAAATAGGGCTAATTCTTGACATATATTTCTTTCAGGATAGAATATTGTAATTAAATAGTTGTTTATGAAGGTATTTGTACTAAGACATGCGCTTACCGAAGATGGGAAATCTGGTATACATCAGAAAAGTACATCAGTGTTATCTCCGGATGGCATTAGGCAGTCTCAAAAAATAGCCGAAAATTTTGCGCATTTAAATATAGGTAGGATTTTTACCAGCCCTGATGAACGTACTCGGCAAACAGCCACCATCACTGGTGAGCACCTTATGCGGAATGTAGAGATTTCTAGTTTGAGTGATCTTGAATTGCAAGAGTCCTTGGTTTCATTTCATTGGGGACCTACAGATGTCGTGCATCATGATAGTCTGCATGAGATGCTTAAGCCCAGTTTTTTTGTTGGAAAATCACATGATGATAAGGTAGTGACTGCCACGAAAGATGAAATGTACTCACGTATTGCCGATCCTGATTTTCGCTTGCCTGGGTCAGAAAATATTTTTGATGTCCGTAAGCGCGTGATAAGAATTCTCAGTGAATTGGAACGTTATCCCGGTGATAATATTTTACTTATTACTCACAGTGCATTGATGCGCGTAATGATAATGGCGGTGCTCTCAAAGTTACAAGAAGATTTTTTCTTTCCTGAGCTGTATCCACTGATCAGAAAAAATCTAGAAATAGATAATGGTAAAGGCTTTGAGCTTTCCTTACAGCGAAAAATAGGCTTACGACCTGAATGGAGTATTTCATTCAACAATATCCCCCAGGAATATTTGATTCCCTGGTTAAGATCTGAGCAAGGTTCCAAGATGAACAAAAGAGATATGAGTTAGGTCATGTAATTAGCATAAAAAATGGGTAATGCTGCCTGTTTGACGTATGTTGAATTGAGGGTATAATGCTTCCTAACATACATATATGCAGGTATTTGTTCTTAGACATGGTGTTACTGAAGATGGTGAAGCTGATGTACATCAGCATGGAGAGTCTGTTTTGTCTATTGAGGGAATCAATCAAGCCAAACAAATTGCAGCAAATTTCTCAACACTCAATTTAGACCGTATTTATACGAGTCCTGATCAGCGTGCACGACAAACTGCTGCTATCATTAGCTCTCACATGGCAGATCCAATTGAGGTGATTTCTCACCAAGATTTACATGAAATGCGTAAACCAGATTTATATATTGGCAAATCACATCATGATCCTGAAGTGAAAAGACAGAAGGATGAGATGAAAAAGAATATTACTCCTGATTTTCGTTTACCTGGCGGAGAGAATGTTTTTGATGTAAAAGATAGAGTTGATAGGGTTCTTGAGGAACTGGAAAAATGCTTCTATAAACGGGTTTTGGTGATAACTCATAGTGCTGTTATTAGAGTTATGATTTTGTCTCTCTACAGTAAAAAGGAGAATGTTCCATTTGAAATTATGGCTAGATTATATCCGGTAATCAGGGCTGGGTTAGATGTAGATAACGGCAGGGGATTTGAAATATCGCTTGATACAATTCACAATCCCGCACTGCCTACTCTTGAACCAGGCAGACTTCACTGGGATTTTTCTTTTACAGCTCTTCCAGAAACACATCTTGTGAGTTGGCGCCCGCCACCACCTGAAGATGAGGAAGAGTAATTCATATATTAGGAAGTGGAGGCGACGACCAGAATTGAACTGGTGTGCGGGGTTTTGCAGACCCCTGCGTAACCACTCCGCCACGTCGCCAAAAGCAACCTTAGTGTATTCTAAATCTTTATCTTTGCAAGCCATTTAAGACCATTGTTAGAGAGAGGGAAAAATGGTATTATTATATGAACACTTCTGCGTATGCCTATCCCCCACAAACGACTTCCCACCCAGCTCATTTTGAGTGTCATTTCTACCCTCATTTTTGGAGGTGTAAATTTTTCTGTGTATGCTCAGGGTTTTGGCGAGGAAAGCTTGCCGAGGGATCCTAATTTTGTACAAACCTGGCTAACACTTTCACCTTTACCTTCGCCTTCTGTACCGCCGCAAGCCTCAGTAATGGCGCAAGATGTTGCGCCTGGTGCGGCGCCTACAGCACTCCCTACGCCTGCCATCACCACTAGTTCAGTCGAGGATCCTGCTCGGGTGAATGAGTTATTACAAGACTTTGCTCAGGCTCAAAGCGATCAAAATCAACTGCATTCTTTGGTGGACGATAGTATAGCTAAATACCATGCATTAAAATCTGCTCAAAACACTTTACGTAACGAGATTCTCAATCTTGCTGTTGAAAGAAGAGAGATCCTTGCCAATATTTCTGCAGTAAGTGGTGAATTGAATACTACGATTGCCAATATCGACCAACTGGATAATAAAATACAGCTCAAACAAAAGGAAATTAGTCAGCAAAAACGAGCTGTCATAGTTTACGTTCAGGCACTTTATGCCCAAGAAAATAGTTCTACACTTAATGTCTTGCTTTCCAATAAAACATTTTCTGATGCCTTAACTGATATTTCCCATCTGGAAACATTGCAAAGTGCCGGTCAAGCTTTGTTTGATGCTTTGAAGAAATCATCTGACGAGTTAACAGCAGAGCAAAGTATTTTCAAAACCAAACAAGCTCGTCTAGATAAATTATCTCGTATTTTAGCTGAGCAGAAAGAGACCTTGGAGGCGCAGGCACAAATAAAGAGATTGTTACTAGAAAAAACTCAAGGTAGGGAGGAAAAATATCAGGAAATGATTCGTGGTTATCACGATCAAGTGGAACAAATAGAGCAAGATATTCAGGGTTTGTCAGTAGAAATTGAACAATTTAAAGCTTCCGATGAAGCAGCGAAGATGGCTTTTCGTTTCGGTAATAAATTCTCTCTTAGCAATCCTGAGAATGGCGCAATATGGCCAGTAGATGTCTCTTATAAGGGTATTAGCGCTTATTTTCACGATGAAGGCTATCATAAACTGTTTGGCTTTCCTCATAGTGCTATCGATATTCCGGAGCCACCAGAAACACCCATTCGTGCGCCTGCCAATGG
>CAZGLA010000137.1:0-4083 GCA_964526575.1 uncultured Candidatus Peribacteria bacterium
CTACCTCTTTTTTAATATAAAAAAATGGCTTGCCATAGGCCTGAGCGAAACGAGTGCAATGAACCATTCCTGCGTCAGGTTCACCGCAAAAACCACTTGTTATCTATACTAGAAAGAAACATTCTATGGCTGTGCCAAATACCCGAGCGCAGCGAGTGGTTTTTGGTGTATCCGAGAGGATTCGAACCTCTGACCTCAACCTTCGCAGGGTTGCGCTCTATCCAGCTGAGCTACGGATACATATGCGTTGCAAAACCAGAATACTGAAATCAATGTGACAGTCAATGATGGAAATATGAACAGAAAGGGAAATAGTGGTTTATTAAAACGAGATTAAACCTTAATCAGTTTTGATTTTTTGCTGTGGTACAAAAATAAAATCTTTGTAAAGTGGGAAGTACATAAATCGATGAGTATGTACGATGTTTGTGTAATTGGCGGGGGCATTGTCGGCAAATATATTGCTTCTCAGTTGCGAGGCAAAAAGGTTATGTGGGTAAGTAGTCCGCATCCTCAATACATTTCTGATCAATCTTATAAAATAGCTCAATATGTCGGTACAAAAGACACATGGCAAGAAAAGGCTACCGGGCTGATTTCTTGGCCCAGTCGTGATGATATTGATCAATTTCCTATACCTTTTAAACAATGGCAGAAATATCAAAATGAATTGCGATCAGAGTTGGGTATTCGTAGTCTCATGGAAGTGGGGGAGGCCAAAGAATATAAACCAGTTATTAAATATATTCAGGCACAATTTCCCCAGAAACCCCTGCGATACTTGGAGAGTGCTCATCAAACTTTTTCCGGACCGCACTTTGCTTATCGAGAAGAATATGATCAATTTTGGTCAGGTAAGAAACCAAAATGGTCATTCTTAGATTTGGAACCTGAGATTTTCCGAGCAGAATGTTTCAATATGGATGCGGGTAGGGCGATCAGCATTCATGGTTACAATAAAAAAGGCCAAAGAGCTCTTATCTCTGCCAAGAGCTTTATTATTGCTTGTCATGTCCCCGGTACAGTACAACTGCTTCAGAATACGTATGCAGCACATAAGATTGAAGATGAAGATAAGAATTGGCTCGGTAGAAACTTTTCCGAACATCCTCAGATGTCACTGGGATTTTTATGTTTGAAGCATGAAATCCCACGCACTACATTGCCGGCTGTCTGTTATCAAGATTATGAATCTTTTGGTTTCCGTTTTCGTTTAGAATTTCATTTTGCTCCACCAAGAAAAGAACTGGTGAAATCATGCATGCGTAGATTTCCTGAGTTTACCGCGGAACATTTTGATAAACATTTTATGCGTGTGGTAGCGACTATGCATATACCAAATCTCCATGGAAGCAGGATTCGGTTTCGTTTTTTGGACGATAATCATTACAAAATCAGCTCCAAGTTTTATTGGTTTTTAAGCCTCAATAAACAAATATTACTTGATTATATTCAGCGTGAACTGCTGCCAAAAACCGAGCTTAAACTTCTCAATCAACATTTTCCCTGGCACTTTGCTGGACACATGTCTGGAGGGACTGCCTTACCTTTTGTGGTTGATGATGATTTTTTCTTAAGCACTATTCCCAATATTGCTATTGCTTCCAGTAGTGTCTTTCCCACCAATGGCCTATTTAACCCGACAATGACGACCCTTGCTTGTGCTAAGCATATTTTATCAACATTGACTCAAAGAATATGAAAAGATTACTTATTATCCCATCGGCGGGGCAAGCAACAAGGCTAAGTCCACTCAATACATATTTTCCTAAAGTCTTGATTCCTTGTGGGGATAAACCAGCTCTCAGTCGCATTTTTGATTTTTATAAAGAAATTTGTATCCATCAGGTGGTTATTGTTGTTTCAGCTCAGCATGCTCCCAGGTTTCGTAAAATAATTGAACATTATTGTTACCGTTTTCCGATCAAGATCGTTATTCAGAAAAATCCTTGGGGTTTATTGGATAGTATTGCCCAAGCTCAGGAAGAAATTGCCAAGGCGGATCAGGTTCTCATTCATCTTGCTGATACTTTACTTCAAGAACCATTGCACGAAAAAGATTTGCGAGAAAGCTGGGTATTAGCAGCAAAAGTGCAAGATCCACGGGATTGGTGCATGGTTAAATGTGCAGAAAAGCGACTAGTCTCTCTGGTGGATAAGCCGCAAGCTTTTCAGGAGAAGCAGGCAATTTGTGGTGTTTATTTTTTCCATCGCGTCAGTCCTTTATTGCAAGCACTGAAATACAACATGCTTTATCCCAGGCTTGTACATGGTGAATTGCAGGTAAGTAGTTTAATTGAGCGCTATAAGATTTCTCAGCCAGTAATGGTGAAATCAAGAAATGATTGGAATGATATCGGCAATCTACAGCGTTTGCATGACAATATTGTTTTCGATACTCGTTATACCAACAATTTGCTCCGCCAAGGACAATATGTCATCAAAAAAACACAAGATAATTCTCACTCGGAAAGTTATTATTATCGTCATCTGAAACTGTCACAGTATTTCCCTCAGATTTTCCATATCAAAGAAGGAAAAATTACGATGAGCTATGTTCCATTGCAGTCCTTAGCTTATTTATGTCTATATGATGATGTTGACGAGGGTAATAAGCGCTATATAATTGATGAATTATGGTCCAAGATGAGTGATGATTTCTATACAAAATGCACAGCTGAATCACTGACAAGTGAAACTCGATGGATGTATGGAGGTCGGGTACTGGAAAGCGTCAATTCCTTAGCTGAACATGCTCCTTTTCCTTTGAAAGATGTAGACTCACTCAATGTAAATAACCAGGTAATTTTAGGTTGGCCAAAATTGAAGGAATTGATCATGGACAAAGCCAAAGGCCTAGCAAGTAGTGCAATTATTCGTCATATACATGGAGATTTTCATTGTGCTAATATTCTCTATGATCCTATGCGACATATTTTTATTTTTGTTGATCCTCGCGGTGCCTGGGGAAAAAAGAAATCGATATATGGAGATATTCGTTATGATTTTGCCAAATTCCTTCATTCCTTCCATGGTGGTTATGAGTTCATAAAGAATAATCTCAGTCATTTTAAATGTCTTGATACTCATAACTATATATTGAAAATGCCTTATGACCCTTTCGATACTATGTCTTTTGTAAAACCTCACTTGCAAAGATTTGGCATAAAGACAAAGGATGTCTTGTGGATTGAAGCTTTATGTTTTCTGACTATGGGGAAGTTTTACTCCGATCGTTATTTGCAGCAACAGTTTTTTCTCCAGGGCCTTTATTTGCTTAACCAACTTTTATGAAACATATTTACTTCATTCGGCATGCCGAAACAGAAGGAAACAAAAAAAACATGCTCATGGGCTGTCGTTTGGACTCACCCTTGAGTGAGGTAGGTCTGTCGCAAGCCCAAGTATTAAGAGAAAAAATAAAAGATTTCCCCATAGAATGTGTTTACGTAAGTAGCAATACGCGTGCGCAGGATACTGCCAATTTAGTCTTTGGCGATCGTTTTCAGCACATCATACAAGACGAGCTCCGAGAACAAGATTTTGGCAAGATGACCGGAGTGCTGATGTCAGATATTCCTGAGGCAGCCAATAACCTCTTTTTCCAAGATCCTTATCACTTTTCTCATGAAGAAGGAGAAAGTCTCGCGGATTTACAAGCAAGGATCAAAAACTTTATGCAAGAAGTGATCGAGAAAAGCCCGCATTCTCACATTGCTCTGGTGACTCATGAAAATGTCATTAAGTGTGCTTTGGGTTATATGAAAGATCTGGATCAAGAGGTAGGTGCTTTCAAGTTTCATAATTGTTCAGTTACCAATTATATATTTAATGATTCTCACTATGACGCAGTCTTTGTTAACCGAGTCTACCAATGATCCTTTGTCAGGATTAGAAATTATCACCAGTAAAAAAGGTTTTCAGAATACTATTCTGCAAGCAAAACTCAATGGTGAGCCGGTATTTGTAAAAACATATGGGGAAGCAGAAAACTTTGCCATTGAGACAGCTGTATTGCAACAATTACAGTTTGAGAATGTTCATGTGCCGCAGTTACGCAGGCATCATAGATATTCATTGACC
>CAZGLA010000138.1:0-20340 GCA_964526575.1 uncultured Candidatus Peribacteria bacterium
CTCAAGATCAACAACATTCAGCCTGATCCTCCCACGAATTATTATTTCTTAGACGCTCCACAGACTATAGACATTGCTCCTTATATTTATTTTGCTGTACTCAAAAATCTTATCACTGCTAATGGCAATGTTTTTGGTACTGGTATTGGTATGAAACGTGGCGATGTTGCAGAAATGATGTATCGCGTACTGATTATCAAACAAAATAACTATGCTCCTTTTGGGCAGCCAACTCCGACCCCCACTCCAACACCAACCGTCGCTCCCAAAACTTTAAATATTAGTATTCAGAATTTTGCTTTCAATCCGCCGGCCATCACTATCAACAAGGGTGACACCTTGGTTTGGAAAAACATGGATACTGCTCCTCATACAGTAACAGGTAATGCCTTTGCTTCTGGAACCTTGGCTCAAGGTCAAGAATTTAGATTCACTTTTAATACTACCGGCACATTTACTTATCACTGTAACTTCCACCCTACAATGGCAGCCTCAGTGACCATACAATAAACTTCCTTATGATCGAAGCACGCACTCTCCAAGGGTTTTCTGATTTCTTGCCGGAAGAAATGTATTTGCGTCAGTACCTGATGGATACCTGGCGACACACCTTCGAATCTTTCGGTTATGGAGCTTTGGATACACCAGCATTGGAATACGAAGACATTTTCTTAGGCAAAATGGGTGAAGACGAAAAACTAATGTATCGCTTTGAAGATAATGGTGGTAGAAAAGTGTCCTTACGCTCTGACCAAACTGTTCCACTAGCTAGAGCTGTAGTACAAAATCAAAATGACATTAAATTTCCTTTTAAATGCTATCAGATTGCTAAAGTATGGCGAGCAGACAGTCCTCGCAAAGGAAGAAAAAGAGAATTCTATCAGTGTGATGCTGACATCGTTGGGTCAGTAAGTCCTGTAGCTGACGCAGAAATATTGACAATAATTAATCAAGGCATGCTTGCCTTGGGCTTTGATGACTTTGTGATCAATATCAGCCATCGTGGTATTTTGAAAGGCATCATGCTGTACGCAGAAATTCCAGAGAATCTTCATGTAGAAGCGCTTAGGTCTATCGACAAATTCGATAAAATTGGCATGGAAGGAATAGAAAAAGAACTTATTAGCAGAGGTATTTCTGAATCCTCAATCCCCAAAATTAAAGAGTTTCTTTTGTGGCAAGAAAAGGACATTGAAAAGACACTCGCCTGGGTGGAAAAAATGTTAGGAAAATTTCCACTAGCAAAAGATGGAATAGATAATCTCCGTCGCATTATCGAACTAACAATAGCGAGTAAAGTTGATCCAAAAAACCTATTTTTAAACCTCAACCTGGTACGAGGTCAGGATTACTACACTGGTGTCATTTTTGAAGCGAATGTTCCAGTATTCGGAAGCACGTCATTAGCTGGAGGAGGACGTTATGACAAATTAACCCAGTTCTTCTCTCATCATGACCTGCCCGGAGTAGGTGTTGGTGTAGGACTAGAAACTCTTTATGAATTACTTAAGGAACATCCGATTACATTTCCCAAAACTGCACCGGAAATTTTACTGATCGCCTTTAGTAATGAACTACTAGCTGATGTTAGTAATATCGCTGCGGAATTACGTACAATCGGAAAACGCGTGATGGTCTACCCCGGCGGTGCCGAAAAAATGGGTAAACAATTGAAGTATGCCAATGATATGAAAATTCCTTATGTCTTGATTCTTGGACCTGATGAAGCTAAAGCTAAGAAGATTCAATTGAAGAACATGGAAACTGGGGAATCTCAGACAATTAAGTTGGATGAATTAGTGAATAAAATCAGCGTGCTCTAAATGACATTCGAGAAATTCATTTCTTACATCGAAGTGTGGCCAAGAATAATTATCTTTCAAGCACTAGCCACTTTTATTGTCGGTTACGCTTGGACATTTCTCTTTGGCTTAACCATATATAGTTTTCTAAGCTTGGGCATTACTTTATTTCTTTTACTAATACTAGGCCTCAAACAAAACTGGTGGTTTTTGATCTTCAGCCTGGCATTCATAAGCCCCTGGCTATACCTCCTCTACTTTCCGATTGCTTGGTATTTCACCACTCCCAATATTCTAACAATAACTTACTTAATAACAGGTATAGGCATTTTACTCTATGGGCATGTTATTGAACCAAATTGGATTCGAACTAAATATCTTTCACTTCCCAATACAAAATTCCCCGACAAGTTTGTCTTTATGAGTGATACGCAATCAGATTCTTTTGGCTATCGAGAAAAGAAAGTTATTGAGATAATAAAAAAATTAAAACCGAAAATTATTTTTCATGGTGGAGACATCTACAACGGTACAGTTACCTCGAACCCAAAGGCTAGTAAAGCCGCTTATCGCTTACTCAAAGCATTATCAACAATCGCACCTGTATATATAATTCCCGGCGATCATCCCACTAGCATCAAAGAAGTAAAAGATTTATTAAAGCCTTTAGCAAACGTTGCTTTCCTCAACAATCAAAAAGCCAAACATATTTTGAATAAAACTACGTATGAAATTATTGGACTCAACCGCTATGCGCCAGAAACTTCTTTGTTAGCCAGCAAGAGTAATTGTGATTATCGCATTGTGCTCTCACATACACCCTCGCCCTGGATACAAGCTCAACACTACACATTTGATCTCATGTTTTGCGGGCATACGCATGGCGGCCAACTCTGTTTACCCTTCTTTGGTGCATTTACCTCAGGCACCATGCTGCCCCGTAAATTCGCTTATGGTATATTCCAAAGTAAAACAGCCACCTTGTATGTCACCAGCGGTATTGGTTTAGAAGGCTTGATAGCACCAAAGATGCGCCTCTTCTGCCGACCAGAAATTATCATCTTTAATTCTCAAATTTAAATTTTTAATTTTAAATTCCGAAGGGAAATTTGCCTTTTCTGAAAAACTATCTCTATACTGTGGGGGAAATTCGTTAATTTTGTATGGCAAAAAATCTTGTGATTGTTGAGTCTCCTGCGAAAGCACAGACTATAAGTAAATTTTTGGGGAAGGATTATATAGTCAAAGCTTCTTTCGGCCATCTCCGTGATTTGCCCAAGTCAAAGCTTGGTGTCGATCCGGAGCATGACTTCGAACCTACCTATGTAGTTTCCAAAGAACCCAGGGCTAAGAAAGCTATTGCTGAGCTGAAAGCCGGCTTAAAAGGTGCCGATAATGTCTGGATCGCCACTGACGAAGATCGCGAAGGAGAAGCCATTGGCTGGCATTTAACTGAAATGCTACCCATCAAGAAAAGCCAAAAGATTCAGCGTATCGTTTTCCATGAAATTACCAAAGAAGCATTGCTCAATGCTTTGAAAAATCCTCGTAACATCGATACTCACCTGGTCGACGCCCAACAAGCTCGTCGCATTCTTGATCGTATCGTAGGTTATGAGCTCTCTCCCCTGCTATGGCAAAAAATCCGTTATGGTTTATCTGCTGGCCGTGTTCAATCTGTTGCTGTCAGATTAATCGTAGAACGAGAACGTGAAATCCGCGCGTTCACACCAGAAGAAAGTTGGTCAATTACAGGAAATTTTCTTACCACTGAAAAAAACAAATTCTCAGCTTTACTGAGCAAAAAAAATAACGAGAAAATTGGTCTCAAAGTCCAGGCTGGTGCTGATGAAATAGTTCAAGATCTTCATCTTCCCCTTTCTGGTCCAGTTACCAATGTTACCGAAAAAGAGAAAAATCGTTACCCTGCTCCGCCATTTATTACATCTACTCTACAACAAGAAGCCTCGCGAAAATTAGGTTTCTCAGCCAGACAAACCATGGCCGTTGCTCAACAACTCTATGAAGGTGTGGATTTACCAGAAGGACGCACAGGTCTCATTACTTATATGCGTACCGACTCAGTAAACCTCGCTCAAAGTGCCATCGGAGAAATTCGCCAAGTGATAGAGCAACATTTTGGTAAGGAATACTTACCTGCCAGTCCTCGCTCTTACAAAGGCAATAAACGTGCTCAAGAAGCGCATGAAGCTATCCGTCCTGTGAGTGCAGCACTTACTCCTGATGAACTAGATCGTCTCCAAGTAGTATCTCCTGATCAACTCCATCTCTATCGTCTAGTTTGGCAAAGAGCTATCGCTTGTCAGATGGCTGAAGCCAAAATCAAACAAGTGGCCGCTGATATTGAAACCAAGGGTGAGAAAAATACATACACCTTTCATGCTACTGGCCAAGTGATTACTTTCCCTGGCTTTATCAAAGTGTATCTAGAAGGCACTGATCTAGAAAGTAATCCTGATGATGAAGAAAGTTTATTACCACCAGTGAAAAAGGGTGATACAGTCGAGTTGGAAAAACTCTTGCCTGAGCAACATTTCACCAAACCACCAGCTCGCTATACTGAGTCCAGCTTGGTAAAAAAATTGGAACATGAAGGTATTGGCCGTCCTAGTACCTATGCACCGACACTTTCCACGATTGTTGCCCGCGGTTATGTAGAAAAAGAAGGTAAGGCTCTCAGACCTACCGATACTGGTGAAGTGGTAAATGACTTTCTAGTGAAATTTTTTGAGCATTATATAAACACAACATTTACTGCCGAAATGGAGGAAAAACTCGATAAAATTGCTGAGGGTAAATTGGCTTGGGTAGAAGTTATTCGTGAATATTACACCCCTCTTCATAAGGAGATTGAAGAAAAACAGGAAACGATTAAAAAATCGGAGGTCGTTAATGAAAAAACTGACATTATCTGTGATGTTTGCGGTGCGCCTATGGTCATCAAACTCAGTCGCTTTGGTAAATTCCTTTCTTGTTCTCGCTATCCTGACTGTAAAAATGCTAAGCCTTTAGAAGGCGGCACTGCTCACGAACCCGTGGCTATTGGTGAAGATCCCATCACACTTTTACCAATTACATTCCGCACTGGACGCTTTGGTCCGTATGTTCAACTGGGTGAAGATAGCAAAGAGAAAAAAGCCAAGAAAATCTCCACAGCCTTCGGCCCCAAACTAGTACCTGTCTCGCCAACTTTGCATAACCCACCGACAATAGAAGATGCTTTGCTCCTCCTCGCTTTACCCAGAACTTTAGGAAAACTCAACGATGAAGAAGTGAGTGTCAGTATTGGCCGCTTCGGTCCTTATATTAAAAAAGGTAGTGAGTTCCGTTCTATTCCCAAAGAAAAAGATATTCTCACCATTACTCTGGCTGAAGCAGAAGAAATCTTAAAAACAGAAAAGAAAGGTGGCCGCCAGTCAGCCCAAACACTCAAAGAATTAGGAACTAGTCCCACCACGAAGAAAGCGGTCAAAATAATGTCCGGTCGCTTCGGTCCTTATATCACTGATGGATCCAAAATCTTCGCCAGCGTGCCCAAAGACAGCTCTCCTGAAGAAATAACCCTCGAAGAGGCTCTCGATCTCTTAGCGGCTAAGAAAGGCAAAGGCGGAAAGGGCAAAAAGAAGAAAAAATAATTACTTTTTCTCGGTAACAATAGTTATCTCTAGAGCGCCATTTTTTAGGTGCTTTATTTCTGTCGTAGTACCAAAGGGCATATGAACAGTAACTTTATTATCATCTGGACCAAAAGAAACAGTTTTGTTGTCATCACGCAAACATTCGATAGAAGAGTACGTTGCATTGCTACTCAATAAACCTTTTGCCACATAGCCAACACAGAAACCCAAACTAGCAATCGCTAATCCAGTCCCTAAAGACGTCCCTGTTGCTCCTTCACAACTAGAAGCTAATACCGTAACTCCCAAGCCTAATACCACAGGAGAAGATTTCAAAATCTTGTTAATAGCACTTCTCAAGCCTTGGGTGATATGAAAATCATCAAGATTTCCATCGTCATCTTCGTCTCGTTCTGGAGTTTCGGGAATTGGGTATAGTTTCTTCATAAATCTAGGTTAAAAGAGGGCGCAGGATAGCACGTGAGTACAAAAATGCAAAATTTGCTATACTGTTTAGAAGTAGTCAATTTCTATGTGGCAACTTATCAAGACTTTTTTACCGATTTTCAAAAAATATAAATGGCGAACATTCATTTACGCTGTCTCGACTCTTATTGTCATTGTTTTAAGCATTGCGCAGCCATATTTCTACAAGGAAGCTATTGATGGATTTGTGAATCTCTTTCAGAAGCAAGACTCTATTTCTACCATCCCCATACAATTCGCCATGTTGGGCTGGTTTATCGTTTCTTATAGTGCCAATGCCATAAGTGGATTTAAAGGTTATTTCTTTTGGGTATACTTAGGTAATCCACTTTATAACGATTGGCTGCAAAAACATTATTATAAGATCCTCAACCTCGATATTAAAGAGTTTATCAATCGCAAATCTGGAGAACTTCTTACCAGGATAGAAAATGCCGCAGAAGCTGTCGCCAATGTAAACTATTTCGTCTTTGAGCAATTCTTACCACCAGCAATTTCATTTTTCATTATTATTGTTTTTGCCTGGCAATATAGTCCGGAACTTACTTTGGCCAGCTTAGCTATAATACCTTTTCATATTATTGTTGGTTGGTATAACTACAAGAAAGCAGCACCTCACGCCAAAAAGGCACGCCAGCTTTGGAGTAAAATTTTTGGCAATGTCGGTGACACATTTAATAATATAATTACCGTAAAATCATTTCACAATGAAAAATATGAGCTAGAAAATCTTGCTCAAAAGGCTCAAGAAGGTAGTAAAGAACAAGCGAAAGCCGACAAAATATGGGCAATATTTGATTTGTTTGATATCAATACTCTTGCAGTGATCGTTATTATCTTTGTCGGTTATTTCTTAGTAAGAGAGCAGCAAATCACCGTTGGTACACTGCTCATGTTTAGCAGTATAATCACCCGGATTCTGGCTCCAATTAACGTTTTTATGTCCAGTATCAAGCGTTTCCAGGCGAATATTATTAAATATGATCAACTCAAAAAGATTAGCGACCAAATATCCACAATCACTTCTCCAGCCAATGGCCATACTTCTAAGCAACTGAAGGGTGAATTCATTTTTTCTAACGTGAATTTTTCTTATCAGGAAGGCAAACGTGCTCTACATGATATCAATCTCACCATTCATCCAGGAGAAAAGGTTGCTCTTGTGGGTCATTCAGGTACAGGCAAATCTACTCTCGCCTTACTGCTTATGCGTTTCTATGATGTCACTTCAGGAGAAATTCTTTTAGATAATGTTGATCTACGGAAATGGGATTATGATAATCTTCGCTCACATTTCGGTGTGGTCTGGCAAGAAAATATTTTATTTCACGATACTTTGCTCAACAATATTCGTTATGGCAAACAAGATGCTTCTCTCGAAGAAGTTATTGAGGTTGCAAAGAAAGCTCATGCCTATGAGTTTATCAATCAACTACCAGAGAAATTTGATTCTATCGTCGGTGAGCGTGGAGTAAAACTTTCTGGTGGCGAAAAACAAAGAGTCGCTATTGCCCGCGCGATGATTAAGAATCCTAAAGTGATAATTCTTGATGAGGCAACTAGCGCCCTCGATAGCGTAACTGAGAAACTCGTACAACAAGGAATTGAGAACCTTATTAAAGATCGCACAGCAATTATTATTGCTCACCGCCTATCCACTGTTCAACATTGCGACAAAATTGTGGTTCTAGAAAAAGGCAAAATTATCGCTATTGGCAGACATCAAGAGCTCATTAAAACTTGTCCCGCCTATAACGAAATGGTGAAACTACAAAGCCATGGTTTTCTTAGCGAATAGTTTTTATATTTGTTGTACAGCTGTATTGAGCGATTGCAACATCTCTTTGTAAAATCCTTCCGATCTCGCAGTCCATTGCGGCTTAGCATTGATACAGTCACCACCGACATAGCAACGTGAGATACTAGCGAGCGTCACTCCTCCACGATCAAAATATCCTGATTTCATAATGCGAGGATACTGATTCCAGAAATCCTGCCAAGACTGAAAAGGTCGAATATAAAAACCATCGGGAGTTGGATAAGAAATTCCCCCACCCTTGAGACCAACCGGATTATATTTTTTCTGTCCCTCACTAATGGCCAGAACAATTTTTCCATGAGTATCTTTTTTTACAAAATTTGTACCAAAATTACTTTCTGCGCCTGAAATAGCCACCAGCATAAGACACTGATCACGGCTAACACGAGCCTTGCTACATGCTTGAAGAATATCTTCTTCCGCAAATGGCGAATTTTTTTGTTGTAAATACTGGCCCAGCACTTTCTTTTCTACTTCCTTCGGTAAAAAGACTGAGCCTTTTCCCACACCATATGATGTGGGAACAAAGGTGATTATATCGGGATGAACATTCTGCAAACTATTTTCTTGGATCTGTTTGATCACATAGCCAGAACTAAATCCCTTTTTCAGATCATTGATGGCAGTATTAAGAACATTGATTTTACCCTGATAAGTATCCTTTTCGGCACGAAGATTATCGATACGCTTCTGAATACAACTATCCCCTTGGCAAAAACCAGCAGTTAAGAATTGATACATGAGAAATACCATCAAACCCGCACCAACCAGGAGAATTAGTTTACCTGTTAACTTCCGTGACCAAGCAATTCGGAGAGCTGGAAACTTTTTATCAGCACGTGAGTGTTCCCAGGGTTGGGAAAAATGGGGCGAATGAACATAGGTTGTGGACATAAGGCATAAGGAATTAAGAATGGAGAATGAAGGAGAGTGGAGTGAGGTTGAATGAGATTAGCGATAAGCAGAAAACATGTAGGGCTTGGCCAACCAAGCACGTAATTCTTTAGCTTGTTTTTTAGCTGTGCGACGTTCCTTTCGAACTTTGTTCAAGTTACGAATAGTATCGACGGAAGTGGAAATGGGATAAAACATAGAAATAGGGTTAAGAATGAAGAATAAGGAAGGGATCCCTTACGTTGCTCCGTCCCGAGCTGGTCGAGGGAATCAACGTTGCAGAACAAACTTAACAATTTACTTAGTTTTTAACAATTCCCCACTCACCATTAATCAATTGACTTAATACTAAAACTAATCAAAGTAATTAACTTTTTCCTTGATTAAGTTATTTGGTTCGCTATAGTGCGGACAGTTAATGAATATTCATGCACATCGGTTCTCTCTTCCATCAATTTCGCAAAGAAACTATCGGCGATCTCACGCTAAAATCCTTAGCCAAGAAGATCGGTCGTTCTGATGTATATGTGATTCAAATCGAAAAAGGCCGTACGAATCCTTCTGACAAAGTTCTGACTGATATCTTGAGTAAAGGTTTTGATTTATCAGTACCGCAAGCCACAGAGAAAGTAAAAGAATGGCGTATTAGTACCATACTTGGTCATGAAAACTGGCCCATTCGACAGGCTCAGGGCAGGCAAAAGCAATCTGAAAAAACTATGACACATATCAATGATGAGCCAAACTTTTTCCTGATTCCCCTTCTCGGTGCCATCAGTTGTGGAGATTTTAATTCAGCTTTAGAAACCAGTGACGAGACCTATCCTGTCTCTGCCAATCTCGTCAAAAAGCCCAGTCACTATTTCTGTCTGACCTGCAAAGGCATTTCTATGAGTGGTATAGCAGAAGATGGTGATGTTGTTCTCGTAAACACCAAAGCCGAGCCTCATAATGGCAAAGTCTGTGTCTTCCGTATTGGCGATGAAGCCACTATGGGTTATTTCCATCAAGACAACAAAGGCTTGATAGAAATCCGCAAAGCTAATAAATCATATCCTCCTCTGCGCATTCACGACGACGGCTTCGAAATCGTGGGCGTTATTGAGTATGTGATGAAGAAGATTTAAATTACATCACCCTCACCGAGCCGCGCGGACGAAGGTTACTGCTCTCATTACCAGGATCACCGGCGACCAAGTACACCTGAACACTGTACCAACCACCATACGCCACGAGGGAACTTTCTGTGAGGTTTTTAGCATTTAAGACAGTCCAAGTTTCCTTATCGATGGGTTTGCCAGCAGCTAAGCTTCTCATCATAAGAGTGAAATAGGTTCTAGCATCGTTTATAACATCTACGCCTTGTCCTGCATATTTATTGACCCATGCTTTGGCTCGCTGGTAATTCGTTCCCTTAATGGCTTTATCTGCTTTTACATCTCGCACACCAGTGACAATTGCAACTTCCCAAGGAAGAGCGTCACCTTCTGGCTTACCGCCATTCCATAAATCATTATTTCCAGGTTCGTAGACATAGGTATCATGTTCTTGGCCTGGTACTTTATGAGCATTAATAGCCTCCACCATAGCCTGACGACTCACTGGAGGGACAATCACTAAAGTAGGCTCCTCTAGTTTTCGTGCCTTTTCAAGAACCTCAGCGTTAAGACCATTCTTGATTTGCTCCCAAGAAGGTAAAGATGATTTTGGTGTCTCTCGATAAGTTGTAGTCTTGCCCTCACCATTAGGAATCAACCCATATCTCTCTAAAGTAGAGACCATTTGCGGATACTGCTTTTCTAGTGCTGTTAAAAGCTCAGCATGTTCCACAGATAATTCGCCTCGTTCTACCATCATGGTTAGGTTTGTTCGTCTGAGAACCACGTCAATCTCTTCTCTCGTAGCGCCTGCTAATTTAAGCATTCGCTCCTGAGCAATAATTGTTACTTGTCGTGCTTCCTCAGCAGGTACTTCCTTTGAAGTGAGTCTATAGACAGGAATACCTTTATCAATAGCAACATGTGCCAAAATCGCACTACGGTCTGCAGAAGGTTTCATACTAATTTATTAAATTTGAAACAGCACAATAACAGAAAAAATAAGGAAAGTCAATCTTAACTGATCCCAGTATTTTAATCAGCCGTCTTCGGCAAAGCTCTCTTCTCCACTTCTTCCATAATCATTTTTTGGAATTCAGTCACGGTCATGACTTCTTGTTTTTTCGTGTGGAAATTACGAGCGGCGACTGATTGCTTTTCTATCTCTTTGTCTCCAATGACTAACATATAGGGGACCTTCTTTACCTCAGATTCACGAATACGCTTACCGAGACTTTCATTGCGATCATCGATATGGACACGAATACCTGCTTTTTTGAGCGCTTCTGCTGTTTGCTTAGCAAAGTCATGATGAGTCTCAGCGATAGGAATGATCTGCACTTGGAGCGGTGCTAACCACGTAGGAAAAGCGCCAGCAAAGTGTTCGATCATCACTCCCATAAATCTTTCGAGAGCACCAGAAATAGCACGATGAATAACGACAGGACGCTCTTTTTCGCCTGCTTCATTGGTAAACGACAAATCAAAACGAATAGGCAAATTGAAATCACATTGAATCGTCGCCAATTGCCATTCGCGACCAATGGCATCTCTGAACATAAAGTCTAATTTGGGACCATAGAATGTTGCTTCACCTTCAACAGTTTTGTATGGCAGCTTTTCTTCTTCGCACACGTTTTTCAGTGCGCCTTCAGCAGTATCCCAAACTTCATCTGAGCCAAGATATTTCTCTTTATGCTCCGGATCACGCACTGACAGACGCACCCAGTACTGATCCATCATGCCCATGGTTGTATAAAACTCTTTAATGACATCGACAATTGTTTTAATTTCCTGACCAATTTGAGACACACGACAGAAAAGATGACCATCATCTTGAGTGATTGAACGTACCCGAGTAAGACCTCCTAATTGACCTGATTTCTCATCTCGATATACCGTAGCCGGCTCAAAATAACGAATGGGCATATCACGATACGAGAACTGATTGTCAGCAAATATCTGCATGTGATGCGGACAGTTCATCGGTTTAATAATGAAATCTTCTTCTTTGCCTTTCACACGAAATAGCTCATCACCAAATTTTTCAGCATGTCCGGAAGTGATATACAAATCCTCCTTAGCAATATGCGGCGTCCAGACACGCAAATAGCCTTTATCTTTGTGGAGTAACCACAAATACTCTTCAATCTCACGACGAATGATAGCACCGTTGGGTTGCAAAAGAGGTAAACCAGCGCCAACCAGTGCTGATGAGGTAAAAAGCTTCAATTGTTGACCGAGCAATCTATGATCGCGTTTCTTTGCTTCTTCTTGCTGATGTAAGTATGCATCCAGTTCTTTCTTATTTTCAAAACAGACACCATAAATACGCTGCAACATTTTATTTTTCTCATTGCCACGCCAATAAGCCCCAGCAATTTTTGTTAATTTAAATGCACCAATCTCTTTCGTAGATTTAACATGAGGACCTTCACACATATCGACGAAGACCGAACCATTTTTGTAAAAAGAAATCTCTTTAACATCTAATTCTTCAGCCATTTGTACTTTGTAATCCTGTTTTATTTCCTTTAAGAATTGAATCGCTTTTTCCTTGGGCTCCAAATAATGCTCAAAGGACAAATTCATATTGATATACTTCTTCATCTTTTTCTCTAACAAAGGCAAATCTTCCGGTATCAAGGTACGAGGCAAATCCACATCATAATAAAAACCATTCTCCACTGTAGGCCCAATAGCTAATTTTGCTTCGGGAAACATTTCCATCACCGCCATTGCTAACACATGGGCAGAACTATGGCGCATACGTTCAATCGTAGAATCATCCTTGGTAGACATAAAAAATTACGCTTAAAAAGCAACGAAAGTATACATAAGTAACTATAAGTAAGAAAGTTCTAAATTCTAAGTTCTAAATTCAAAATTAAACCCAACTTAGAACCTAGAACTTTGAACTTAGAACTATTTTCTTAGGGCTTCTGCTGCTTCTTTTTTGTTAGCTGCTGAGAACAAATAATTGCCAGTGACAATGATTGTCGCTCCTGCTTCTTTAAGTTGACGAATGTTATCCAGATTCACGCCACCATCGATAGCAATATGCGCTTGTGGGTATTTGGAGTGAATAAAGCGAATCTTTTCCAAAGTCTGAGCCAAAAGCATTTCTTGACCACTGAAGCCAGGATGTACGCCCATGATCAGCACATAATCCACCATGGCCAATAACGTATTAATTTGGGTAATGGTGATTTCAGGACTGAGAGCAATCCCAGCACCAATTTTGCGCTCTTGTAACTCGGTGATCAGTTTTTCCGGATACTTTACCGCTTGGGGATGAAAGATAATCGTATCAACATCGCGAGCATCAAACCAACGACTAACAACATGCGGATGCGAAACCATCAGATGCAAATCCTTTTTCCAAATGGTTGGAATCGCCTTTATAGTATCGATACCAAAAGCCAAGTTAGGCACAAAATGTCCATCCATAACATCGATATGAAGGCGATCAACAGTGCCTTCGAGTGCGTGCATTTCCTCATCAAGTTTCAGCGGATTGGCCGACAACAGTGATGCCGCTATTTGAATCATAGTTTGTTTTCTAAAGCAGTAATTTTGTTTACTCGGCGCTCATGACGACCTCCTTCAAAAGAAGTTTCTAAAAATGTTTTGACAATTGACTTAGCAATTTCATCATTGGTCATTCGGCCAGCCATTGTGAGCACATTGGCATCATTGTGGGCCCGACCTAAACGGGCCAGTTCTACTGAATCCGCAAAAGCGGCACGAATTCCATGAAACTTATTAGCAACCATGGCCATCCCCACTCCAGTACCACACATGAGTACACCACGAGAAGCCGGATCTTTCTGTACTTTTTCCGCCACTTTCTGAGCAAAATCGGGATAATCATCATTGTCATCACCTTTTGATCCCAAATCTTTCACCTCATGGCCTAATTCTTTCAGCACCTGCAAAATAGGTTCTTTGAGACTTTGACCGGCATGATCATAACCTAAATATATTTTCATAGAGAAGTTCTAAGTTCTAAGTTCTAAATTGATAATTGATAATTTTCAATTAATCTACTCATTTTACCTTATTGGGAAGCGCAAAGCTAGCTCCTTTATTGCTACTTCTTGACCTTCACTGACTTTCTTAGTTTTAATAATTTCCGAAATCCAAGTACCGATTTCTTGTATATCTGTTTCTTTTAAACCTCTAGTTGTTAAAGCTGGCGTCCCTAGACGAATACCACTAGGAGCTTGCGGCGTACCTTTATCAAATGGTAATAAATTTTTATTAACTCTGATACCTGCTTCATTAAGTAACAATTCAATTTCTAATCCATTGGTACCGAGAGAAGACACATCAATTAAAAGTAAGTGATTATCCGTCCCACCGGTAAGCACTGGAATACCACTGTCCATCAAAGTCTTTGCTAAAACTTGAGCATTACTTATGACCTGCTTGGCATATTGAGAAAACTCTGGGTTCGAAGCTTCACCAAAAGCAATTGCCTTGGCCAAAGTCACATGGTCGTGAGGACCACCTTGTACCCCTGGAAATACCGCACGCGCAAGCTGTTTAGTATATTGTTCTTTGGCCATAATAATAGCACCCCGAGGACCGCGTAATGTCTTGTGAGTTGTAGTACTCACTACATCACAGATTGGCACAGGATTTTCCAAAACCTTTCCAACAATCAAACCGGCAATATGTGCAATATCTGCAAATAAAACAGCTCCTACTTTGTCCGCGATAGAACGAAATCGTTGCCAATCAAGATTACGGCTATAGGCAGAAAAGCCAGCCACAATCATCTTTGGTTTATGCTCCAATGCCAGTTTCTCTACTTCGTCCATATCAATTCTGAATGTTGTTGGGTCAACATGATAATGAATGAAGTTATAAAATCGGCCAGAAAAATTAACCTTCAGTCCATGAGAAAGATGACCACCATGCTCCAAAGCCAGACTGAGTACAGTGTCTTTCGGTTCCAGAAATGCCATATAAACAGCAATATTAGCTGGACCACCGGATAGAGGCTGCACATTGACATATTCTGCTTGAAAGAGTTTCTTTGCCCGATCACAAGCCATATTTTCTATGGTGTCGACATTTTCATTGCCTGCATAATACCGTTTCCCTGGGTACCCCTCGGAATATTTAAACATAAAAGGACTCGCCAAAGCCTCACGCACCTCAGCAGAGGGATAATTTTCTGAGGCCACCAATTCTAAGCCAGAATTTTGTCTTGCCCATTCTTTCTGGACCAAATCGTCGATTTCTTGATCTTGAAATTTCCACATAAGAAAAAGCGTGACTGCTGGGAAGTTTAAAGTTTAAAGTTTAAAATGTAAAATGAATTAAAGTTTAGAGTGCAGAGTTCAGGGTGATGGGTTACATTGATAATTGATAATTGTTAATTGATAATTATTTTATGGATCGTGATCAAGAACTATGGTCAGAGGCCGCAGAGCAATATCACCAATTTGTTGGCAGTCCTCAAGACAAATTACGGACAGAACTGCTTTATCCTGCAATTTTTAATTTATTGGGTGATATTAGCAACAAAAAACTCTTAGACATTGGCTGTGGCAATGGATTTTTTGCCTATGAGGCAGCGAAGAAAGGAGCTTCCGTTAAGGCTTTTGACAGCAAAGCCATGATTGAGATTGCTCAAAAGCATTTCTCTCACCCTAATATTGCATTCCAAACACATGACGCCAGCAAAGTTTTTCCTTATGCAGCCGACCAATTCGATTACATCACTGCAAATATGGTGCTTATGGATATGGAAAAAATCGATATGCTGTTACAAGAGAGCAATCGAGTATTAAAAGCTAATGGCAAAGCCGTATTCTCGATCTTACACCCATGTTTTACTCCACCGGTAGGTCGTTTCCGTCGCGGACTCCGTGGTCGAATGAACAAGAAACATGCTTATTTTCATTTGCATAATTACTTCTCCCCTCCTCAGACCCAAAAGGATCTTTTTGGGCAGAAAACCAATTATTATCACCATATTATCAGTGACTATGCGCACAGCTTTCAACACCATGGTTTTGTCATAGCCAATATCCAAGAACCCCAGCCAGACCAATCTTTCATGAGTCGCTATCCTCATTTCTTTCATGCTGAGCACATCGCTATATTCCTTATCTTTGTCTTGCAAAAAAACCGACATTGACAAGTAAATAATATTATTATATAGTGCGGTCTTGTTTAAAGACTATGCCAAAAGTACCCGGACAACTTACCACTGAAGAACTTGTTATTTTTGTTGAAGAAGAAGAAGAAGCTGATACCTTAAAACCGCCTCCGTTTAGTCTGACAGAACAACTAGAACACTTAGGAAGAATCACCGCTAACCATGAAGCACTGCAGGCAAGGGTAACAATGGCAAAATCCTGGGAAACAGTTTGTGAGCAAATCATAGCTGCATGTAAAAAAAAGTTACATTGTGAGAAAGACAAAAGGGAATATCACAAACTCACGACAGAAGGAGGTAATCACGTTGATATACTCAGAGCAGCCCGCATGAGATCAGACGAAAGTATTGAGTCCATCAACCGGGCAACAGCGAAAATTACCGAGCTCCAAAGCCTCCTACAAAAAGCACGAACAACAGACTGGAACAACTTACAACTCATTGAAACACGAACGGTGGCCACAGAAATAAAATATGATCAAACCACTCTCGACAACATGCATACCCAATTAAATACAGCTCTCAAAAATATTCGCAAACATCTGGGGGAATTAAAATCCTATAATATCAATTTCAATCAAACTTAATAATTAATAACTTACTAAAATATATGAACAACATTATTAGAACCCCTCGCCCAGAAGCATTACCTGCACCGTCTCTCGATCTAGTATTATCTCGATATGATATATTGGCCGTCTCTCCAAATCACTTTGAAAGACATCAGGTCCGTGTTTTAGTGGACCAACTTTTACCATTATGTGAACAACTACTGAAATGTGTTCAAGATAAAAGCCGGCTAGTAGCTCAAAGGGAAAATACAGAAGCTACTTATATATATTTAGAAAAAAACCGAGCTACAATTAAAGAACTCTCTCCAATAATGGCTATGCAGAGTAAATTACAAGAAGATAACTCTAACTTAGCAGTAAGAAGTCTAACATTAGTAACTCGCATAAAAGCTATATTGATTATGCCACAAGCACCAGTTAACGATGGTGATGGAACTGAATCTTTACCAGTTGGTGCATTATCTAATCCTGCCGAATTGCTACACAAGATACGCGAGATTAATAATCAGTTACAAGCTTTAGGTATTACTATATAAAAGCTCTTCCATATAAGCCAAATTGCCCCAGAGACACTACTGTGATATAATAGAGTTGTCATGGTAAGAGAAAAAGAAATCCCTCATATCGAACTAGTTTCATAATACCTCTACTCGTCCACAAAGGACTGTTGAGATGGTGCCATTTAATTAGGCCTTTCAATTTTAAAACCGTGCGTATTTATTCTTTAACCTTATTTATTATCCGTTAGAACAAACAAATATTTTAATAAACAACTCAAACACGTCGTTCTTTGAGTTTGCTTGCCACTAACTTTTATTAGTGGATTTCGTCTGCATAATTAAACAGACACAGAACACACAATTTTTAATTTTCAATTTTACATTTTTAATTTATATGAATTTATTTACTTCGTGGCTAAAAGATCAGAAAACCGATCAAAAACCACAATCAAATCCCCCAGTAAAGGCGCAAAATCTTGCACCTCGACCGCAAACCAAGGTACTACAGCCCCAACCGAAGGCCGCGTCCCGACCAACATCTCACTCAAAACCCAGCGGTAGTAGTCAAACTCATGCGCGTCCCCAACAGCAACATCAAACGCGACACGCGTCATCTGGCGCTCGTCATGGTAGTCGTCCACCTCAACAACGTTCCCGATTTCGTCCCCAACCAAAACGCTACGAATTTACTCAACAAATTGACGCTAATGTTCGCCCTGTACCTGCTTTGGAACCCAATAAACTGAGAGTGATTACTCTTGGTGGTCTTGAAGAGGTCGGGAAAAACTCTATAGCTTTCGAATACGGTGATGACATCATTATCGTCGATATGGGCTTACAATTCCCTGACGAGAATATGCATGGTATCGACTATGCAGTAGCCGATTATGGCTATCTCAAAGGCAAAGAGAAGAACATCAAAGGAATCATCATCACCCATGGTCATCTCGATCATATCGGTGGTATCCCTCATGTTATGCCAAAACTCGGTGTACAAATACCTATGTATTGTACTCAACTTACTGCCGCTCTTATTAACAAGCGACAGGAAGAAACTAAGCAGAAACTCAATGTGAATCTCATTAAAGAAGGCGAAATCTTGCGTTTAGGACATTTTACCGTTGATTTCTTCCGCGTGAATCACAGCATTCCTGGTGCTGTAGGTGTATTTATCAAATCCCCCGCCGGCAATATCGTCCATACTGGTGATTGGAAAATCGACCTTACCCCAGTCAATGATGAAGTCATCGACTTTATCAAAATTGCTGAAATCAGCAAACAGGGTGTATTAGCAGCTTTCTGCGATAGTACGAATGCTGCTTCAGAGGGTTTTCAACTGTCTGAAAGTGCGGTACGCAACCCTATCGAAGGTATTTTCATGAAATCTCATGGACGTATCATCGTCGGCACTTTTGCCTCCAACTTAAGTCGTGTACAGCAAATTATTGGCTTAGCAGAACAATATAGTCGTAGAGTAGTGCTCTTGGGACGTACCATGACAAACAATGTTCTCATTGCTCGCAATCTCAAATACATCAAGGTGGCTCCTCACACGCTCATTACCATTCAAGAAGCAGATAAATTGCGTCCTGAACAAGTGGTAATAATACTCACTGGTGCTCAAGGTGAAAAGAATGCTGCTCTCATGCGTGTAGCCTCTGGTGAACATAAATACTTGCAAATTCAGCCCGATGATACGGTGATATTTTCTTCATCTATAGTCCCAGGTAATGAACAGAGCGTCGGGCAACTGATGGATCGTATTTATCGTCTCGGTGCTAAAGCGGTGAATTACCGTATGATGGAGATTCATGCTGGTGGTCATGCCAAAGCAGAGGATACCAAACTCCTAATTCGCTTACTTAAACCTAAGTATTTTGTTCCTATCGAAGGCAATCATTATCTACTGAAACGTCATGCCGAAATAGCCGAAAAACTTGGCTACAAAAAGCACGATATTATCATTCCTGACAATGGCACAGTTATCGACTTCGATAAACAAGGAAATGCCACTATCCTGAAGGAGAAAGCCCCTCACAATCTCATAGCCATCGACGGCTTGGGTATGGGGGATGTTGGCGAGGCTGTGCTCAATGATCGTCATGAAATGGCTCAAGATGGAGTATTGGTGGTCACGATAGTTGTAGACAAAAACAAGCCGGAATTACGCGCCAATCCTGACATCATCACTCGTGGGTTTATTTATTTGAAAGGCTCAGAGCAACTTCTCACCGAAGCGAGAGATCTAGCCAAGGAGACATTTACTAAAAACAGTAAACTCTATCCTCAGAATATTCCCGAGCTTAAGAATGTCATTCAATCAACCCTTTCTCAATTCTTATTCACGAAGACTGAGAGACAACCGATGGTGCTACCGATGATTATACAAGTTTAACTCCGTTCACTTTGTCATGTTGAGCGTAGCGAAACATCTCTTAGAGATCCTTCACTACGTTCAGGATGACAGTTCGATTTTCCTTCCTTATTCCGACTGAATTAGGTATACTGTATAGAACATATTATTGTCATGAATCTACAGGAATTTTTTGCCAAAAATCGACTACGAAGTGATCTGCCGATTATTAATAATTTCGGCATTGCCTTTGGCTTGAACTTCCTCAATATTGAAAATAATGAAGCTAGTATTATCATTGATCCTAGCTTTTTCAGTAAAACCTGGAAAACCGTCAAAGGCGGTATTCGTTTTGTGATTACAACAATACTGATCTTTGGTGTTATCCAGATTGGTATAAATTTTCCTGCGTACAAACAGAAATATGAATTCTTTCGGGAAAAACAATTGGCCATTAAAGACCCTACTAAGGAATTAATGAAGTCTTTACAAAAACCAGGTAATACTGAGTCTATGAGTACTATTCAAATAGCAGAGGCCGCTAGTCAAAGTGTTGAGGATAGTTTCATCAATCACAAAGAAGTGATCAATGTTAATAATTTCGAAATTGCTCCTACAGACAACCGTATCGTCATCGGCAAGATTGGGAAAAATGTTCCCATTGTAGATATTCCCGATGATAAACTGAGAAATGGCGATTATGATGGTCTGGAAAAAGACATTCAAAACGCTTTATTAAATGGCATTGTTCATTATCCGGGAACAGTCGAACCTGGCCAATTGGGTAATGCTTTCTTTACCGGGCACAGTTCTAATTATGTCTGGATAAAAAGTGATTACAATGATGTCATGGCTCTTTTGGAAGAACTGGTTGTCGGTGACAAGGTAACGATCTATTGGAAAGGTAAAAAGTTTGTATATCAAGCATATGATATCAAAGTCGTAAATCCCAAAGACACTTGGGTTTTACAACAAAGTGGCAATGAATATCCATCAATCATGAC
>CAZGLA010000139.1:0-15951 GCA_964526575.1 uncultured Candidatus Peribacteria bacterium
GAAGTGGTAACACCAGAGGATTTTATGGGAGATATTATGGGAAATCTAAATTCTCGGCGCGGTCGTATTGAAAATATGGAAGATCGCGGTATGGCCAAAGTCATTCGTGCCAAAGTACCTTTGGCAAACATGTTTGGCTACGCTACAGACATTCGTTCTATGAGTCAGGGTCGTGCCTCTTATAGCATGGAATTCTTTGCTTACGAAAAGGTGCCTCAAGCTGCCGCTGATGCGGTTATTAAAGAAAGAACGGGCGCGTAAGAAATTCAGGATTCAGGATTCAGGATTCAAAATTAAATTCTGAATTCTGAACTCTGAATCCTGAATCAACTTTTTCTTTGACAAGGACAATCTTTTTGGCTAAAGTCATGACGCTTCAAGAAAGAAGCAATGAGTTTCGTTTACAAAAAATTTAAATATTCTTTACTTTCAAGCTTATGGCAGATGTTTTTCAACGCACAAAACCACATGTAAATGTGGGAACCATTGGTCACGTAGATCATGGAAAAACCACCTTAACCGCAGCTCTTACAGCTGTAGCGGCAAGTAAAGGTTGGGCTACCAAACGGGAATATTCTGATATCGCCAAAGGTGGAACAGTTCGCGACGCTTCCAAGATCGTTACTATTTCTACGGCGCATGTAGAGTACGAATCTGAAAAACGTCACTATGCTCACATCGACTGTCCCGGACATGCTGATTATGTCAAAAACATGATTACCGGTGCCGCTCAAATGGATGGTGCTATATTGGTAGTTTCTGCTGCTGATGGACCTATGCCCCAAACTCGCGAACATATTTTGCTCGCTAGTCAGGTGGGAGTTAAGCATATCGTCGTTTTCTTGAATAAGATCGACTTAGTTGATGATCCTGAACTTTTGGATTTGATTGAAGTTGAAATCCGCGATTTACTCAAGAAGTACAAATATCCTGGTGATGAAATTCCTGTTATTCGTGGTTCTGCTATCAAAGCCTTACAAAATCCTAGCGATGAAGCTGCTGCCAAGCCAATCTTCGACCTTCTCGCTGCTCTAGATTCTTATATCCCCGAACCAGTACGTATTTTGGATAAGCCATTTTTGATGTCTCTTGAAGATGTTTTCTCTATCAAGGGTCGTGGTACAGTAGCTACCGGTAGAATTGAACAAGGTATAGTGAAGGTAAATGAAGAAGTGGAAATTGTTGGTCTTCGTGATACTCGTAAGACTGTAGTTACTGGTGTGGAGATGTTCAAAAAACTCCTCGATCAAGGTCAAGCCGGTGATAATGTTGGACTACTTCTTCGTGGTATTGAACGTGAAGATATTGAACGTGGGCAGGTATTGGCAAAGCCGGGTTCTATCAAGCCTCATACTGAGTTTGATTCTGAAGTTTATGTGCTCAGCAAAGATGAGGGCGGGCGCCATACTCCATTTTTCAAGGGGTATAAGCCGCAATTTTACGTCCGCACTACTGATGTTACCGGTGAAATTGAATTACCGGCGGGTGTAGAGATGGTTATGCCTGGCGATAATATCAAGATGAAAGTAACACTGAGTGTGCCAATTGCTATGGAAGAAGGATTACGTTTCGCTATCCGTGAAGGTGGTAGAACCGTTGGTGCTGGTGTGGTTATCAAAGTCATCAAATAATTTTCAATTTTTATGCCAGCAGCTAGCCAAAAAATTCGCATCAAAATCAAAGCTTATGACCATCGTGTCATTGATGATGCTGCTCGTGTTATCATTGAAACCACCGAGCGCACTGGTGCTTTGATTGCTGGCCCTATTCCTTTACCAACAAAAATTCGTAAGTTTACGGTTTTAAAATCAACCTTTGTTCACAAGGACGCGCGTGATCAATTTGAAATTCGTACCCATAAAAGAATAATCGACATCACTGAAAGCACTTCGAAAACGATTGATGCTCTCAGCAACATCACCCTCCCTGCGGGAGTAGAAATCGAAGTGAAGATGTTAACAGCGTAAAAGTTTACGCTCCCTAACCTCTCTTAATTATATGAAAGGAATTCTCGGCAAAAAAATCGGTATGGCACAAATGCCAGATCCTACTGGCAATGTCACTGCCGTCACCCTTATAGAGGTGATGCCTAACACTGTCTTGCAGGTCAAAAAGACAGAGAAAGATGGTAAAAATGCTCTCATTCTGGCTACTGGCAATAAGAAGAAGGTAAAGAAAAATCCTTATGCCAATTTTCGCTTTGTGCGCGAAATTATTTTTGATTCTGTCGATGGTATAGAGATAAATGGCCAGGTGGGCATGGATACTTTTCAAGTGGGAGATAAGATCCATATCACTGGTGTTTCCAAGGGTAAGGGCTTCCAAGGTGTTATGAAACGCCATAATTTTGCTGGTAATCCGGACTCTCATGGTCATGAAGATCATCGCGAACCTGGTGGTTTCGGTGGTCGTACTTGGCCTGGTCGCGTCTCTAAGGGCAGAAAATTGCCTGGGCATATGGGTTTAGACACAGTAACTCTCAAAAATCGTTCTATTCTCAGTATTGATAAGGATATGAATATTCTCGCTGTTCAAGGCCCCGTACCCGGCAGCATCAATAGCTTTGTAAAACTTTGGCAATAAATATATGATCAAAATTCCCGTTTACAATCAGGAAGGAAAAGAACTAGAAAGCATTGCCTTGCCTAATAATATTTTCGGCCTCAAGCAAAATCCCGGATTATTGCACTTGGCTGTTCAGGTTTATTTGGGCAATCAACGTAAAGGTACGGCCAAGGTCAAAACTCGCGCCGAAAGACGTGGTGGTGGTAAAAAACCCTGGAAACAAAAAGGCACTGGTCGCGCCCGCGCTGGTACTAGTCGTAGCCCCTTGTGGCGTAAAGGTGGTCGTATTTTTGGGCCAACAGGCGAACAAAATTATCATCGTGAACTGCCAAACAAAGTTCGCATTAAGGCACTTTTGATGAGTTTATCTGCCAAAGCTCAACAACAAAAAATCATTGGTCTCAATAAAATTGATTTACCGAAGATCAGCGCCAAAAACTTTGATCAAATAATCAAGAAATTACCAGAAATGCGTTCAGCTTTGTTTGTATTACCAGCCAAAGATAAGACGATTATTTTATCCGCTCGCAATATTCCTGCGGTTACCACTCGCACCTATGACAATATCAATATTATGGATGTCATGAATCATGATGTATTGGTATTCCTGAAAGATGCATTGCCCCTTGTCGAAAAGAAATGGGCAGATATCTCTGTAAAAGGCATAATGACAGATGAAGAGCTAACAGAAACTCTGAAAAAGAATACCGAACTTGCTAAAACAGCGATGGAGATGAGGGCCAAGAAGAAAGCCGAGAAAGCAGCTAAAAAAGTAACAGTAGCCAAGACTCCAGAGAAGAAGGCAGTAAAAGAAATTAAAGCTAAGAAAACACCCAAATCAGCAGTAAGTGCGGTCGCCTCAGGCGACCAGCCCCAACTAAAAATTGCGCCCCAACCAAAAAAAACTCCGGCAAAACTCAAGACAGTTTCTAAGAAGAAACCCTTCGACACTTCGACTTCGCTCGGTGCAGGCAAGGCTCAGGGCAAGCCTTCTAAATAATTTTTATGAATCATCTCTATAGTGTTCTGAAAAAACCGGTCATAAGCGAAAAGAGCGTTTCCCACTCTGAGGAAAATCATTACTATTTTTACGTGGATCAAGCAGTAAATAAGATTACAGTTGCAGAAGCGATCAAGGAAATATATGGTATAAAGCCGATAAGCGTTAAAATAATCAATTTACCCAAGAAAATCAGTGGTAAGGGTCGGGTGAAGAGATTGGCCAAAAAGAAAGCAGTGGTAGTTCTCGCCAAGAAAGACAAACTGGATATCTCCAAAATGAAATTTCTCTAATCTATAATTTAAAGCTGTGATCAAGATATTTAAACCTACAACTCCCGGTCGTCGCCATGGAAACAAAGAAGATTTCTCTTCTCTGACCAAGAAATCTAAGCCTTTAAAAAAGCTTACTGTTCGTTTGAAGGAGAATGCTGGTCGTAACAATCAAGGCCGAATTACTATCAGACATCGCGGCAGTGGTGCTCATAAAAGGATGTATCGTATTGTTGATTTTGCCGGCAAGATGAATGTTCCCGGCACAGTCAAAACTATGGAATATGACCCCAATCGCAATGTGCGCATTGCCCTTGTTCATTATAATGATGGGGATAAGCGCTATATCTTGTTACCCAATAAGCTCCAGGTGGGTTTTGAAATTTTAACAGCCGACAAAGCACCCGTACAACCAGGTAATAGAATGATGGTCAAGAATATTCCTGAAGGTTTGGATATTTTTAATCTAGAAATTCGTCCTGGGAGTGGTGGTAAATTAGTTCGTACTGCTGGGGGTAAGGCTCAACTTGTTTCTCTGGAAGGACAATACGCTCAAATAAAAATGCCATCAGGCGAAATCCGTCTCTTTCACAAGGACTGTTTCGTTACTGTTGGTAGTTTAAGTAATGCAGAATTTATCAATCTCAAGATTGGTAAAGCCGGTCGTAATCGTTGGAAAGGCCGCCGTCCCAATGTCCGTGGTAAGGCCATGAACCCTCCTGATCATCCTCATGGTGGTGGTGAAGGCCGTAATCCTATTGGTATGCCACATGCCAAAACTCCTTGGGGTAAACCAGCTATGGGCTGGAAGACTCGCCGTAATAAACGCAGTAACCGCTGGATACTGCGCGACTCACACGGTTTAGCTAAAAAAGTTAAATAAATTTTATGTCTCGAAGTTCTAAAAAAGGTCCATACATCGACGCTAGATTGCTCAAAAAGATCCAAGCTCTCAATCAAAACAATGATAAGAAATTGATTAAGACCTGGTCCAGAGATTCCTCTATTCATCCTGATATGGTAGGCCACACTATTGCTGTCCATAACGGCAAAACCCATATACCGGTCTTTGTTACTGAAAATATGGTCGGTCACAAGCTGGGTGAATTTTCTCCTACACGCATATTCCGCAGACATGGTGGCAAAATCACTACAACCAAAGAAACTGCAGCAGCCACCACCTAACCTGATCACAATTTATGAAAGCACATTATAAAGCAATTCGCATTTCTCCCTACAAACTCCTTGTTATTGGCGGCATAGTCCGAAATCAAGATGTAAAGTATGCTCTCAATTTTCTCAAATTTTTACCCAAAAAAGGCGCCAAAATTCTGTACAAACTAGTCAAGTCTGCAGCTAGTAATGCTGAGAATAATTTCAAGATCCCTTTGAAAGATCTCAAGATTTCTCGCATTGTTGTAAATAAAGGTCCAGTGATCAAAAGAGGGTTACCTGTGTCACGTGGACGCTGGCATCCAATTCTCAAACGAACATCCTACGTATTAGTCGAATTAGCAATGAAAGAATAACCTTATCAATTTTATGGGACAAAAAGTTCATCCATATTCATTCCGTCTCCCCTATCTCCGTTATTGGAAATCAAACTGGTTTACCTCTCGTCATAATGAGTATGAGCAGAATATCCAAGAAGATATCAAGTTGCGTAAATTTATTCAGAGAAAACTAACTGATGCCGGTGTAGCTAGTGTTGATATACTCCGCAACAATCAAAGCATTACCGTTATCATCCGGACATCCAAACCCGGCATAGTCATCGGCAAGAGTGGTGCCAATATTGAAATGCTCCGTGATCAATTGAGAAAGAAAATGAACAAATTGATCGATGTTAAAATTTTTGAAGTTCGCAAACCTGATCTCAGTGCTGTTCTCGTGGCGCAAAATATAGGTAATCAGATCGAACGTCGCGTCGCTTATCGTCGAGCAGTGAAAATGACTATTGAAAAAGTAAAAGAAGCTGGGGCTCTCGGTGTCAAGGTTGCCATCGGCGGCCGCCTCAATGGTTCAGAAATTGCTCGCCGTGAAAGTTACAAAGATGGTAACATTCCTCTGCACACATTACGTGCGGATATCGATTATGCTATCTATCATGCTCAGACATCATATGGTGTTATCGGTGTAAAAGTATGGATTTTCCGCGGTTTAGTTTTCGATCGTGCCCAAGTCTCCGAAAATATGGAACAAGAAGTAAAAAGTGGCGCTAGTGGAAAGCGCGTAGACATGAGTGAAACTCCAACATTGACTAACAACTAACTTTACTTATAATAGCCACGCTCCAAAAGCCATCAATCAATTTAGAATTTATAATCTAGAATTTAGAATTTCCTATGTTACAGCCCGTAAAGACAAAATATCGCAAATGGCACAAAGGTACTTTGGCAGGAAAAGCCAATAACAGTACCCGACTCAGCTTTGGCAAATATGGGCTCAAAACCCTAGAAAGAGGTCGTATCACTTCTCGTCAATTGGAGGCAGCCCGTCAGGCAATGGCTCGTGCTATCAAGCGCGGAGGCAAAATCTGGACACGTATTTTCCCTCACAAGCCATACACCAAAAAAGCACTGGAAGTTCCAATGGGATCGGGAAAAGGAAATGTTGAATTCTATGCTGCTATCGTAAAACCCGGACATATTTTGTTCGAGATTGATGGTGTCAGTAAAGATCTAGCTTATGAAGCATTCACTCTCGCTGGTCATAAACTGCCAGTAAAAAGTAAAATTGTTGAACATACCTAAATTATATGAATTACAATATCACTGAACTACGGAACCAGAGTCCGGAGGAATTACAAAAAGAGCTACTCAAAGGCAAACAAGAAATATTCCGCCTTTCATTTATGATTCGCACTGGAGCAGAAAAAAATAATAGTTTGCTCAAAAAAGCTAAAAGCTACGTTGCTCAAATCAACACAGTAATTAACTCCCCAGTCAAAGTATGAGATTCAAACAAGGCGTCGTTATCGGCACAAAAATGGCAAAGACAGTAAAGGTCTTGATTGAGCGAGTAAAGGCTCATCCTAAATACAAGAAACGCTTTAAAGCGTTTACTAAGTTGTATGCCCACAATGAAAATACCGATATCAAACTGGGAGATAAGGTGATGGTCATGGAAGTAAAACCGATAAGCAAACTAAAACGCTGGAAAGTTATCTCCGAGCAAGAAAAAACTCAATTGGTCAAGGACAATGAAAAACAGGGCGCCAAGATAGTTTCTAACAGGAAAGAATTTACTATTGAATATAAGAAGAGAAAGAAGAAAGTAAGAAGAGAGGAAGCGCCCAAGGCCCCAGAGGCAGTGGCCAAGTCTGCTGAAGCTGCCCCAGCCCCAGTAAGGGCGCAAGATCTTGCGCCCCAACCAGACGCCACGCCCCAACCAGAAGCTGTGCCTCCTACAGAAGCTAAATAATCTTATTTTATGATCCAACAGACAACCGTCGTCAACGTCGCTGATAATACTGGAGCTCGTACACTCATGTGTATCAAAGTGCTCGGTTCTACTAAGGCTCGCTATGCTCGCTTGGGCGATGTCATCATTGGCGCTGTCAAAGATGCTATGCCTAATGGTACCGCCAAAGCTCATGAAGTGGTCCGTGCTGTTGTTGTCCGTGCCAAGAAAGAACACAGACGTCCTGATGGTTCTTATGTTCGTTTCGATGACAATGCTGTTGTTATTATAAGTGCTGATGGTGAACCTCGGGGAACACGCGTTTTTGGGCCGATAGCTCGTGAATTACGTGATCGTGGTTATATGAAAATTATCTCTTTAGCACCCGAAGTCGTTTAATTACCTTTATGAAAATCAAGAAGAATGATCTCATTATCGTTATAGCCGGAAAGGACAAAGGCAAAACTGGCAAAGTTTTACAGGCTATTCCAGAAAGCCGAAAAATCCTGGTTGAAGGTGTCAATTTCGTGACCAAACATGTCAAAAAAAAGGACAAGGTGCCTGGTGGAATACTAAAAACTGAAAGACCCATTGATGTATCCAATGCTATGATCATCGATCCGGGTTCCAACAAACCTTCTCGCATAGGATTTAGAGTTGAAAAAGGCCAAAAGAAAGTCCGCTATGCCAAAGTCAGTGGTGAGGTTCTCCCTTAAATCAAGTTTATGAAATTACAAAAACTGTACAAAGAAAAAGTCGTCCCCCTACTCAAGAAAGAATTATCCGTAGATAATATCCATGCTTTGCCTCGTTTAGAAAAGATCATTATCAATGTAGGCATTGGTAGCATGCATACCAAACAAGGTATAAAAGACTTTTCCGGAATCGAGAATAGTATCGCAGCCATGACCGGCCAAAGACCCGTCACAATTCTTGCGCGAAAATCTGTTTCTAATTTTAAATTACGTGAAAATACCCCCAATGGTATGAAAGTTACCCTGCGTGGTGAACGTATGTATGATTTTCTCAGTAAATTGATTAATATTGCCCTACCACGTGTACGTGATTTCCGTGGCGTGACTATAAAGAGCTTCGATCCCAATGGAAACTATTCTATGGGTATGAGAGAAAACTTGGTATTCCCTGAAATCAAAGTAGAAGACGAGAGTAAGCAATTCGGATTGGAGATAACCATAGTAATCAAGAATAGTAGCCCTGAGAAATCCGCCCTCCTCCTTCGTCATTTCCGTTTTCCTTTTAAAGAAAAACCCCTAAATTAATTTTATGGCTCGCAAAGCACTTTTAGTAAAAACCGCCCGCTTGAATTTGAGAGTAGCCAATGCTAGAAGCGCTGGTCGCAAGGCAAAGATGTGGGTTCGATCCTATAATCGTTGCAAGAATTGTGGTCGTGTTAAAAGCTATTTGAGACTTTTTGGTTTATGCCGTATATGTGTACGGGAAATGGCCAATAAAGGCGAATTAGCTGGTGTTCGTAAATCTTCATGGTAACCAAAAAACTTTATGCATAGTGATCTCATTTCTGATCTACTCACTCGAATTCGTAATGCTAGCCGCGCCGGTCTCAATACTGTCGATGCCCGCCACAGCAATATTTGTTTAGCTTTGACAGAAATATTGGCCAAAGAGGGCTATATCGAGAAAGTAAAAAAGGGTAAAGATGCTAACGGTTTCGAGAATATGACCATTACTTTGTTACCGAATAAAAAAGATATTCAGCTGAAGCGTATTAGCAAGCCCGGACAAAGAATTTATGCCGCTAATAACAAAATCCCCCATGTGCTCAATGGTCTCGGTATGTCTATAGTGTCTACATCCAAGGGTGTTATGACCGGGACAGAAGCCAAGTCACAAAGCTTGGGTGGTGAGATCCTCTGTGAAATCTGGTAACCTATTTCAATTTAATTTTGAACTTTAAACTTTAAACTTCTCATGTCTCGCATCGGTAAAAAACCCATTCTCATTCCCGCACAAGTACAAGTACAGGTACAAGATCAAAAAGTAACCGTCACCGGACCTAAGGGTACTATGAGCTTTGCTGTCCCGGAACATATTCAGATTGAAGTAAAAGATAATCAGTTATGGGTATCACGAACTGACGAGGAAAAATCCAGTAGTGTGCTTCACGGTACTGTACGCACCCAAATCAACAATATGATCAAGGGTGTTGTCGATGAGTATAAAGAAGAACTAGAACTTCAGGGAGTTGGTTATCGTGCCAATCTCAAAGGAACAAATCTCAATCTTAGTTTGGGGTTTTCGCATCCTATTGAAATTTCTGCGCCAGAAGGTATTGTGTTTTCCGTTCCCAGTGAAACTCAGATCATCATCACCGGCATCAATAAGAATCTGGTGGGCCAAATAGCTGCCAAGCTACGGTCCTTAAGAAAACCTGAACCTTATAAAGGTAAAGGTATTCGTTATCTCGGTGAATATGTTGCTCGTAAAGAGGGTAAAAAAGCTGCTAAATAATTTCTATGAACAAGAAACAATTATTACATTCTGCACGTCGAGCTCGCGTCAAAGCCAAGATTACTCGAAGCGACAGGCCGAGATTGGTTGTCTATCGCAGTTTAAAATATATCTATGGGCAACTTATTGATAATAAGAGTCACAAAGTCTTAGCTAGTGCTAGCGATTTAAATGAAAAGATCAAAGGCAATAAGAGTGAACGTGCCAAAGAAATTGGCCGTAAGCTCGGTGAAAAGATTGTGGCTCAAAACATCAAAGTCATTGCTTTTGACCGTTCTGGCTATAGATATCATGGTCGTGTAAAAGCTTTAGCTACCGGCCTAAGAGACGCTGGTTTACAGTTTTAATTATTTTCTCCCTATGAAAAAGCATTCTAATCGCCCTCAGAAACCACGTAGTGAATTTGAAGAACAGGTCATTCAGGTAGATCGCGTGACCCGTGTGGTCGCCGGTGGTCGTAGAATGCGTTTTCGCGCTACGGTGATCGTTGGCAATCGCAAAGGAAAGGTGGGTATGGGTATGGGTAAAGGAGAAGAAGTAGTTATTGCTGTTCGCAAGGCTGTAAATGAAGCGAAAAAGAATCTGATTAATGTAAAAATAGTTAATGAGACGATCCCCCATCAAATTAAAAGCAAATTTAAGAGTTCTTTGGTGCTTTTATTGCCAGCTCCTATTGGTACCGGAGTTATCGCTGGAGGTGCAGTACGCACAGTAGTAGAATTGGCTGGTATCAATAATATCTTGAGCAAAGCACATCGTTCAAATAACAAAATCAATACTTCTCGTGCCACCTTGCTAGCTCTTGCTGCTCTCCAGCTCATTGAAAAGAAAGAAAAGCCAAAAGCTACAGCTAATCTCCATTTATAATTTATAATCTAGAATTTATAATTTTATGTTAAACACACTCCACCCCTCAGAAGGAAGCCGAAAAAAACGCAAGAGACTAGGTAGAGGTGACAGCTCCGGTCATGGCAGTTTTTCTACTCGCGGTTGCAAAGGTCAAAATTCTCGCGCTGGTACTAAATTTCGCCCTGGTTTCGAAGGTAATCAAACTCCTCTAGCGCAAAGACTGCCTCAATTACGGGGTTTTAATAATATCAACAAAATTCATTATCAAATAGTAAATCTGGATGACTTGTCTCAAGTGAAAGAAACTAAAGTTTCTATTGCTGAACTCAAGAAGGCTGGACTTATCAGTTCGATCAACAAACCGGTAAAGATTTTGGGACAAGGTAAAATGGCCCAAAAAATAGATCTCGAAGTTCATGCTATTTCCGCTTCTGCAAAAGAGGCCATTGAAAAAGCGGGAGGAACTATCTCTCTTATCAAGAAAGCTTAATTTATCATCATGAGCGGTATCTGGTTACATCTGAAACAAATCTTCCACAGTAAAGAGATTCGTAAACGCATTTTATTTACGCTCTTTATCATTACTTTATTCCGTCTTTTTGCTCACATTCCCGTACCTGGTGCCAATGTTGAAAATATCCGCAGCCTTATAGAAGGCAATGCATTATTGGGTTCTTTCAGTTTGCTGACTGGTGGCGGATTGGAGCAATTCTCCATCATGCTCATGGGTATATCCCCCTATATTACTGCCTCTATTATTATTCAGTTGCTTACAGTTATTATTCCCAAACTGGAAAGCATGTCCAAAGAAGGTGATTCTGGTCGTGAAAAAATCAATCGCTTTACTCGCATACTCACTGTTCCCCTCGCTTTCCTACAGGCATACGGCATGATTCGCTTGCTTGATTTGAGGGTGACCGATGAAGCCTCTAGAATCATCGCTGATAGTTCCTGGCCCAACATGCTGTTTATCATGCTCATTATCACTGGTGGTAGCATCATTGCGATGTGGCTCGGTGAATTAATTTCAGAGAAAGGCATCGGCAATGGCATTTCGGTATTAATTTTTGCCAATATTTTATCTGGTATTCCTCAAATTTTAGGACCAGCGCTGGATCTGAGCCAAGCTGATCAGACGTATTTATTACCACTCTTGGGCATTATCGCTTTTACGGTCATACTGACAATCCTCATTGTTTTGATTACCGAAGCACAAAGATTAATTCCTATAACACATGCCGGATTACAAGCACGTGGCCAAGCAGGCAGCTCTCATCTTCCTATTCGTATCAATCAAGCTGGTATGATCCCCATCATTTTTGCTGTTTCTTTCATTTCTTTTCCGACATTGATCGCTAGTTTCTTTCAAGGAGCTCGTACTGAATGGTTGGCAGAAGCCTCTAAGTGGCTTGTGAATAGCTTCAATCCCAGTAATACCATTTATCTGGCTATCTATTTCCTCCTCGTTGTTGCTTTCACCTTCTTCTACGTTTCTATTACTTTCAATGCTGATCAAGTGGCCGAAAATCTCCAGAAACGTGGCAGCTATATTCCCGGTATTCGTCCCGGCTCCGAAACTGCCAATTATTTACGTTCTGTTTCTCAAAGAGTCACTCTCCTCGGCGCCCTCTTCTTGGGCTTCGTGGCTGTTATGCCCATGCTCGCTCAATTCCTCGGTTCTGAGTTACAAACCAGTGTGCCTTTACTCATCTCCGGTGCCGGTCTCATCATCATCGTAGGTGTAGTTCTAGAAATCGTCCGCCAAATCAATGCCCAGTTAGTGATGCAGGATTACGAGAAACTCTATTAAGTTCTAAGTTGAAAGTTCTAAATTCTAAGTTTGCGAACTTCAGTTTTTTTAACTTAGAACCTAGAATTTTGAATTTAGAATTTCTTTCGTTATACTCAACCAGTATTTGATTTTAATTCACGATTTACGATTATTTAATCTTTCATCATGGACATTTTAGTTTTCGGTATTCAAGGGGCCGGCAAAGGCACACAAGCAAAAGCTATTTCATTGGCTCTAGGCTTACCGGTTTATGAAGCCGGTGCCGAACTACGCAAACTGGCTGCAGAAAATACTCCGCTGGGTGAACAGATTCGTAAAGTTATTTATGCCGGTCGCTTGGTGCCACCGGGAATAGTGCTGCTGCGTATTGCTGATTATCTCGAACATCCCGCTACCGTGGCCGGTGTGATTTATGATGGTGTACCCAGATCATACGATCAAGCACTAGCCTTTGATGAGATGATGAAACAAAGCAAGCGAGAAAGTTTAGCTGTCGATATCGAGTTAAGTGAAGAACAAGCTTTAGCTCGTTTACAAAAACGCCGTATTTGTAGTAAATGCCAGACGGTTTTTATGCCTGATTATGAGGGTGATATTTGCAATGTCTGTGGCGGCGTCTTGATCCATCGCCCAGACGACAATCCTGAAGCTATCAAAGTTCGCTTTGCTAATTATAGAAAAGAAACAGTCCCCGTCATCGAACATTATCGCAAAGAAGGAAAAGTGCTTACGATCGATGGTGACCAATCTATACTTGATGTCACCAAAGACATTTTCAATCAACTCTCTCCACTGCTCAAATTTAAAAAACGCTTACGAACTGAAGAATTGAAGAAATTACATAATCTGAAATAAGTATGTTAATTAAAAGTGAGCAAGAGATTACAATTATGGCCGAGGCGGGACAGAAATTGAAATATGTGCTCAGTGAATTGCGAAAAGCCGCTAAGCCAGGAATAACAACGCTCGATCTCGATGCTTTAGCAGAAAAGCTGATTGTAGAACAAGGAGCTGAGGTGTCTTTCAAAGGCTATCAAGGTTATCCTTTTACACTGTGTACCTCAGTCAATGATGAAGTAGTACACACTTTTCCCAGTGATAGGGTGCTCGAGGAGGGAGATATTATCGGCTTAGATTTAGGACTGATCTGGAAAGGGTGGCAATCAGATTCAGCTATCACTGTCGGCATCGGCAAAATTGTCAAAGAAGCTGAGCGTTTGTTACAAATCACCGAAGAATCACTCTGGAAAGGTATTGCTCAAGTCAAACCCGGAAATACCGTCGGCGACATCGGCGCTGCTGTCCAAGAACATGCCGAAAAAGCTGGCTATGGCGTGGTTCGCACACTCACAGGTCATGGCATCGGACAAAAATTACATGAACCCCCTGCTATTCCCAATTTTGGCAAACGCAATAAAGGTTTTCCTCTGCAACAAGGCATGGTTATCGCCATCGAACCTATGATTACCATGGGGCATTATGATGTGACTATTGATCCCAACAACTGGACGGTAAGAACTAAGGACGGCTCCCTTGCTGCACACTTCGAACATACCATTGCTATCACCAAAAACGGCCATCGAGTACTGACCGCATAATTTCTAAGAGATAGAGGTGGTGGTAGGCGTAGTTCGAGATGTAGAAAATAGCTAGTAGACGCAGAATATAGAGATAGATTTAGAACTATTTTCTATAACTATTTGCTATTCCCTACCACTTGAATTACCACTACCTCTATCACTATACCTTATAGATACAAAATCTCTTGCATAAATGCCTAATCTAAGGTAAATTCTTAACGCTTTTAAAGGGCATCGCTTAATTTTCAATGGCAAAAGACGTAATTCAAATAGAAGGCATCGTCGTAGAATCGCTTCCAAACGCCACTTTCTATGTAGAAATCAGCTTTCCCGGCAAACCGGGTGAAGAACCAAAGAAACATAAACTTCTTGCTCATGTGTCAGGAAAGATTCGTCAGAATTTTATCCGCATTCTCCCTGGCGACACCGTTTTAGTAGAAATTAGTCCTTACGACTTATCCAAAGGACGTATTACCTTCCGCAAAAAATAAGTATGAAAGTCCGCGCTTCGGTAAAAAAAATCTGTCGTGATTGTCTCATTGTTCGTCGTCGTGGGGTTGTGCGTGTTATCTGCAAGAAAAACAAGCGCCATAAACAAAGACAAGGCTAGTTTTAGACTTTACATTTTACACTTTAAATTTTCATGTCAGTACGTATAGCTGGTGTTACACTCAACGATAAGAAGAATGTAGAGACCGCCTTGATGTCGATCTACGGCGTCGGCAGACCTCGGAGCCAGAAAATTCTCACTGATCTCAATATCGACCCCTTTACCAAAGTAAAAAACCTCACTGAAAAAGAATCTAATGACATTCGTACCGCTATATCATCAATTCCCGTGGAAGGAGATCTTCGTCGCACCATTAGTCAGAACATCAAGCGTTTACAAGAAATCGGCTCTTACCGCGGAGAGCGTCACAAGAAGAAACTCCCCTTACGTGGTCAAAGAACCAAAACCAATGCTCGTACCAAGCGTGGCAAACGTGTCACCATGGGTAGCGGTAGAGTTGCCTTAACTAAGACCTAATCTATAATTTTTATGGCAGAAAAAGAAGTTCAAAAATCCGGCGAAGAAAAGAAGGCAGCTCCAGCAAAGACGGTTGTCTCAGCTGACAAATCTCAAGCAACTGCTCCGGTTAAAGGCAAGTCAACAGAGGCCGCTGCTACTGAAGAAGGTGGCGCTCCAACTAAAAAAGTTAAGAAGCGCATTTTACGCAATGTTCCTGAAGGTGAAATTCACATCAAAGCCTCGTACAACAATACTCTTCTCACTGCTTGTGATCTGGAAGGCAATGTACTGGCATGGTCAAGCTCTGGTTCTTCCGGATTTAAGGGCTCACGCAAACCCACTCCTTATGCCTCTTCTGTCGCTGCTACTAATTTGGCTAATAAACTCAAAAACTTTGGTTTTTCTAAAGCCCGTGTGTATATTAATGGCATTGGTAGTGGTCGTGAACAATCAGTGCGCGCCTTACAGGCCAATGGTATATCGGTTTTATCGCTTCATGATGTGACTCCGATTGCTCACAATGGTTGTCGAGCCAAAAAACCTCGACGTGTCTAAATTTATTTAAATATTTTCCATGAGAATCTCTTCTGCTGCCAAATGTCGTCTCTGTCGCCGTGAAGGTCATAAACTTTTCCTCAAAGGAGCAAAGTGTTTATCACCCAAGTGTCCTGTGGCTGTCAGACCATATGCTCCCGGTTCCCATGGTAAAGATGGTGGTTTCAGAAAACTTTCTAATTTTGGTCGTCAACTGCGCTTCAAACAAGAAGCTAAGCGTATTTATGGTTTGAATGAAGCTCAATTACAAAAATATTACAACGAGGCATCTCGCATGAAAGGCTCTACTGGTGATTACCTTGTTACTACCCTAGAAATGCGCTTGGATTCAATTCTCTATCGTTCAGGGGTCGTAGATTCTCCAGCATTAGCTCGCCAGATTGCTAGCCATGGCCACGTATTGGTCAATGAACAAATCATCAAAACACCTTCTCGCA
>CAZGLA010000140.1:0-3056 GCA_964526575.1 uncultured Candidatus Peribacteria bacterium
TTGTTGTTAGTCACAATGTGTGGGTATGGAATTGGCAGGTGCTGATTACTTTGATTGGTTGGATCGCTCTACTCAAAGGTACAGTGCTCCTTTGGTGGCCATCACAGGTAATGAAGATGAAAAAGTCTATGTTGAATGACAATATGATAATGTTTGCTGGAGTTGTCGCTTTAGTTATCGGTGCCGTATTAACCTATTATGGTTTCGGTATTGGAATGATGAAGTGACAATTCTAGATTGTCATCCCGAAGCGATCCCGCTCATGCGGGAGAGTTCGAGGGATCTCAGCTCTAAATAATTGAAAATTATCAATTATCAATGAACTCGAAAAACACTTATCACTCTCAAAGCGGTAGGTGTTTTTTGTTGTTAGATAGAACTATTCAACGTCGCCACTAGGGGTGTCAAACAAGAGACGAAGCCTTATTCTGCCAAGTGGTGTTTTTGCTTCAGTTCGTTCTCTTGCATTATCAAGTGACATACCTGACTGTAGGTATTTAACCATCCGTCTTGTGTAATCAGATGACAGCATGACTCCTTGAGCAATGGCGTTTTCAAAAACGGCAGCATATTGTTCCTCTCTTTTCCCCAAATATTGAGGATGTAAAGGGGGCGGGATTGTAGAAATAGATGATTTCATGAATGTTTGTAATTGAGGTGATTCTTGTAGCTGCGACATATAATAGATTATTGAGTACTTTGTCAAATTTGTAAGAACTTGGTACATTCAAGTACGTGCTTATTATAATTTTGTTTCTTTTAGCCCATGAAGAAGATACTGATAATTTTAGCGGTGATTGTGTTCCTCGGATTTGGTGCGTATGCGTTTTTTCATTATCAGCGCTACCCAAGGGAATTGATTCCTGAAGCAGTAAGTGTAGAGGACATCATTCGGAAGACTGAAACAGGTTCTCTTGTTACCACCAATACTGGTTCTGTAGTAAAACAGGATGCGATACCTGCTAATCTCAATCTCAAGGCTGCCTTTTTCTCCCAAGCACCTTACGGCAATTGGGATTATCCCTGGCAGGAAGCCTGTGAGGAGGCCAGTATTCTTATCGTAGCCAATGAATATTTACACAAAAATTGGGATACGACTCAATTTAATGAAGAAATTCTGAAACTGGTAGCTTGGCAAAATAAACAATTCGGTGATTATCAGCATACGACTATGGCCCAGACAGCAGAAATGCTGGAGGCGAATTTTGGATTGAAATCTGTTATTCATGAAAATCCCACATTTGAAGACATGAAGAGGATCCTAGCTGAAGGCCATTTTATTGTTTTACCTCTGGCTGGTCGTGAACTCGGCAATCCATTTTATAGTAATGGTGGGCCAAATTATCATGCAGTTACGCTCAAGGGTTACAAAGATAATGGCAAATTGATAGTCCATGATGTCGGTACCAAGAGGGGAGAGGATTATGTCTATTCTTGGCCGGTGATTGAGTATGCCCTTCATGATTATGCAGTACCTATATATAGTGGTGCCAAGAGGATGATTGAAGTATTACCGCCAGTATAATGAGCATTCCCAATATCTCGCTTTCGCTACTGGGTAGAAAGATTGCTTTCTCTACTGTCGTTCAATACGGAGGGAAATTGATTCAATTGGTAATCGGTGCGATTACGATCAAAATAATCGCTCAATCCTTTAGTCAAAGCGACTATGGTGTATATGGGGCGATCATGGAATATGCGCTCTTTTTTGCGATGTTGGCCAATCTCGGCATATTTGCCAATATTGTCCGCCGTATGGCCGATGCTCCCCAAGATGGGAGAATTTTTCTTAATGCTTTGGTGCTGAGAATTTTCACAGCGATCAGTATCTTTCTAGTCGCTGTTTTAATTTTGCTGCTGGGACAACCTCATGATGTATTTGTTTTTGGCAGTATGCTTTTCCTGGGAGCTTTGCTTTTTGATTATGTCACATCAGTGTGTGATGCGATGTTACAGGCGAATTATTTGATGGGTCGAGCGACAGTAGCTTTGCTTTTGGGTAGGGGAGTTTACTTGCTTCTGGTCTGGTGGGGTGTACAGGCTGCGACTTTTTCTATTCCCTTTGCTTTTTTGGTTAGTATTATTGCTGCATTTGTAACCGCCGCGGTGAGCTTTTATTTTGTTTCTCAAAGGATTGAATTGAGTTGGAAAATTGATAAGCAGCTCATGTGGAGTATCCTGATCACCGGCTTACCATTTGGCATTATTAGTATTATCAATAGTTTGTACTTTCGATTTCTTCCTGATTACTTTGCGCATGGTATTTTGAGCGATGCCCAATTTGGTACCTTCAATATTTCTTTCCGTATTGCGCAAGTATTAGCACTTTTTTCTACATTCTTGATGTTTTCAGTATTACCGGGACTGAAGCAATTCATCGATGAAAAGCATTGGCAGAAGGTGAAGTCACTTTACAGGGTAGTCTGGAAAATTCTGATTACTGTAGGTGCCCTCTTGGTAATTTTTGGCGGTCTCTTTGGTGAAACAGTAATTACCATACTTACTGATAAGAAATATTTCTTACTGGAATTCTGGTTCTTACTGCCAATGATGTTACTTCTGGCCGCGATCTCCTATGGTTATGATTTGATTCTTATAACTCTCTTTGCTTTGGAACACGATATGTGGCTTCTCAAGAGAGAATTATTTGCGTTAACTATTGCTGGAATTGTGTTTACTTGCTCTTGGTTGGTTGAAGATATTCCTTCGAAACTATTACTGATCATTACCGCTTCCTTAGCAGGCGAGACGATAATGGTTGTTTTGGGGACGAGGAAGATACAGAAAATCTTGGAAGCGAAATAACAATTATCGATTGTCATCCTGAGCAGCGCGAAGGATCTCTTTAAGACAATGTTACTAGATGTCTGCAGTGCAAAGAGATGTTTCGCTTCGCTCAACATGACAAAGTAAACAATTTATGATGACAAGAAGGTGTTTAGGATGACACAGGAGAGGTGTTGATTTATGATGCTGAAAGCATAGAATGGAAGCGCTTTTATTTTTTTGAATATGAACGATTTTGCTTATCTTGCTTCCAATAATTATTACTTTGA
>CAZGLA010000141.1:0-3272 GCA_964526575.1 uncultured Candidatus Peribacteria bacterium
TTGAAATTGAAATGAAAGTAGAGAATGGCATTGGTTATTCACCGAGTAGTAGCCGTGACAAGCGTGAGTTGGAAGCGGAGATGATCGCCGTCGATGCACTTTTTTCTCCCATTTCCAAAGTCCGCTATGAAGTTACTAATACTCGCGTCGGCCAAATGACTGATCTTGATCGCCTGGATGTAGAAATTGCCACTGATGGCACACTCACTCCTCAAGAAGTCATTGGCATGAGTGCTCGTATCATGCGTCAATACATGACCCTTTTCGATAGTGACTCTGGTAGTAAAAAAGAAAAAACCGCAGAAAAAACCAAAGCTGAACCAAAACGAGAAAAGAAATACACTCCTATTGAAGCCCTGAAGATTTCTCAACGCGCAGAAAATGCTTTAATTAATAATGGTATTGGCTCAGTGGAAGAGTTATTGACCTTTACTGAAAAACAATTGACCAATTTACGTGGTTTTGGCAAAAAAGGTATCACCGAAGTCGTCAAAGCCCTCCAAAAAATGGAACTGCATCTAAGTGAATAACCAATTTTACATTTTACATTATTTAATTTCTCATGCGTCACAATCGTAAACGAAATCTACTCAGCCGTCCCACTAAGGTAAGAAATGCTCTTCTTCGTAATATGGCCACTTCTTTGGTCTTGCATGACAAGATTATCACCACTGCAGCCAAGGCTAAGGTGCTTAAGCCAATCATGGACAAATTGGTGATGATCGTTAAAAAAGATGATACTGTCACTGCTATTCGTAGATTGAATGCATACTTTTATGATCAGGAAGCTACGAGAAAGATGGTTGAGATTTTTAAACCACGCTTTGCTAGCCGTACTTCCGGCTTTGTTAGTATGAGAAAACGACTACCTCGACCCAGTGACGCTGCTCCTCAAATTGAAATCAGCTTTGTAGCTTAATTAATACTTATGAAAAAAACCTCGGTCATCAAATCACATACCATCACACCCACCTGGCACATTGTAGATGCTACTGACAAAATTCTCGGCCGCATGGCTAGCCGCATCGCTTCTGTACTCCGTGGTAAGCATAGACCAGAATTTACTCCTCATGCCTCCCATGGTGATTATGTTATTGTCATCAATTGCGAAAAAATCCGGGTTACCGGTAACAAAATGATTGATAAAAAATACTACAGTCATAGCCAATATATGGGTAATCTCTATGAAACATCTTTGCAAGACATGATGCGAACTCATCCCGACCGGGTTATTAGCAAAGCTGTTGAACGTATGTTGCCCAAAAATCGTCTCGCCAATGATATGATCAAACGTTTACGCGTGGTTATTGGTGACAAGCATGAATTCGCAGCCCAGAAACCTACTCCCCTTACTCTTTAGTATTTTATGGCCAAACTTCCTACCTATTTTTACGCTAACGGTTATCGCAAAACTTCTACTGCCAAAGTAAGACTTTTCCCCAAGGGCAAAGGTGATGTTATTATCAATGGCAAACCAATAAAAGAATATCTGAAAACTGGAGCCCAATTTCATGCTGTATTCGCACCTCTCAAAGCTGTGGGCATGGAAAAAACCGTCGATCTCACTATTGTCGTCAAAGGTGGAGGAATAATTGGCCAAGCCGAAGCAATACGCCATGGCATTGCTCGTGCTCTCACTGATCTCGATCTGACACTTCGTCCTACACTCAAAAAAGCTGGTTTTCTCACTCGTGATCCCCGTGAAAAGGAACGCAAAAAGCCTGGTCTCAAACGTGCTCGCCGCGCTCCACAGTGGAGTAAACGCTAACGTCGACCTAACGGCCTCCGAGGGAATAGTCGTAGTGGTAGACGTAGTTCAAGTGTAGAAAATAATATCTAGTGCCTAGTTTGTAGGTATAGTTATGGATATAGTGCCAGTTCTAATTTATGGGCATAGGTATGGAATCCAGTACTAGATTCTAAGAAAAAACCTATGACTATTTTCTAGAACTAGAACTATGCCTATATCCATGTCTATTAACTATTTCTATCCCCTATTTTCTACTCGCTAAAATTACCACTACATCTACCTCTATTCCTTAGATAATGAGCATTGCGTCGCCGAAACTGAAGAAACGATACTTCTCATTAATCGCCTCTTGATAGATTCTCTTTGCTTCATCAAGTCCGACAATACTAGCAATAAGAATGAAGAGGCTGGATTTCGGTGTATGAAAATTGGTAATCAGCATATCGACTACTTGTAACTGTTTGCCCGGATAAAGATAAAGATCAGTGACTCCATGAAGCTCGTGGAATTGATCATTTTTAAATGCAGTTTCTAAAGTACGCAGACTGGTCGTACCTACAGCACAGATCTTGTTTCGCTTGTTATGCCATTCATTCAATGAATCAGCGATATCTTTGTTTAATTCAACATATTCTTCATGCATCGTATGTTCTCTGATGTCTTCTGTCTGAACCGGTTTAAATGTGCCTAAACCGACGTGTAAGGTGACATACTGTAGTGGATGAGTCTTTGCCAGTTTTTGTAATAGGGACGTTGTAAAATGCAAACCAGCTGTCGGTGCAGCTGATGAACCAATAGGGTTAGCATACACGGTTTGATAATCACTGTTTTTAGCATGTGAACCAGCAAGATATGGAGGTAATGGTAACTTTCCATACTTTTCAAAAAATTCTTGAGACTTTTCGTTATTCCATTCCAGAATACACACTGCATCGCCCTTGAAAATCAACTTCGCTTCCGAGCCATCAGCAAAAATAACATGTTGGCCAACATGCACTCGCCTGCCCGGCCGCATAAGGGTTTCCCATTGGTTATTCCCAAGATCTCTCACAAATAAGACTTCAATTTCCGCGCTATTATCTCCTTCTTTTTTCTTCGCCATTGTCCGTGCTAAAAAAACTTTAGAATTATTCAGGACCAAAGCAACATTATTTGGTAAAAGTTCGGGTAATTCATAAAAGTAATGATGGGCAATGGTTCTGTCAGCTCGGTTATAAACTAACAGCCGAGCCTGATCACGAGGTTCGACTGGCTCTTTGGCAATTAGTTCTTCTGGGACGCTGAAGTCGTAGTTTTCCAGATGGTACTGGGAAGGAACTTTTGTACTATTTTCTCCCATATATGTAAATCAAGTGTGCTGGGGCGAGCTTGTGGATCGACACCAAGCGCAGTAAGCATATCGATCACTTCTTGCTTGGACAAGTGTACCTGATTGCTGATCGTTTTCTGGATTTGTTTGCGCAGCCCTTGAAAACATGGTCGCAAAAACCGAAAAAAATCATCAGCGCTTATAGTTATTGGG
>CAZGLA010000142.1:0-3240 GCA_964526575.1 uncultured Candidatus Peribacteria bacterium
CGTATTGCAAGGGATACAGATGCTGAAAACAAAGATCTTCCAGTTCCCATTTAAATATCCAGACACCCAAACGATCAGCCAAAGGCGCATAGATTTCTAGAGTTTCTCTGGCGATACGAACTCTTTTTTCCGGGCGTACAGCCGTTAGAGTTCGCATATTGTGGAGACGATCAGCCAGTTTAATCAGCACCACACGCAAGTCCTGCGAAAGCATAAGGAACATCTTATGCAAACAGTCCACTTGATATTGCTCCATATTCATCTTGTATTTCACCTTTGATAATTTCGTCACGCCATAGACAAGCGAAGCCACATCTTTACCGAAACCATCGCGCACATTCTCCAAAGTAAATGACGTATCTTCAGGCACATCATGGAGTAAAGCGGCCATGATCGTACTGTCATCCACATGCAATTGAGTCAGGAGTAGAGCTACTGCTAAGGGATGTTCAATATAAGGCTCACCCGACTTGCGAAATTGTCCCTTATGCGCATTTTTTGAAAAAAGATACGCTTCTTCAATCTTCTTGATATTGGACTTAGAATTGTATGACTGCAATGCATCGATCAAAGGTTTCAGCTCAGGGACGCCAGAAATCGCCGTGGAGATTTTTTTCATTTTTTGTTTGCTAGAATAAAAAGTACAAAGTTCAGAGTTCAAGTTGTTGATTAACTTAGAACTTAGTTTAGAACTATTCTAACGGCACCACGATGAAATACAAGCAGCATAAATCTTTCGACAGCCTTTCTGATTGCAGTGAAAATGATCTCTGGCAAATTCTTTTGGGAAAAGACTTACCTTTGACATTCATCAATAAGCAAAAACACCTCATTCACACACTCACATCTATTACGAAGATCAGCCAAATAAGCGGCATATCACCTCATGTCGCGAGAAAAATCGCCGCTAGCCTGGAATTGGGTCGGAGAATTTTTCGTTATATTCCGGAAAGTCCCGTTCTCAATTCTCCTCTAGCTATTTACCGTTATGTGAAAGCGATGCTCGAACATTCACAAGAAATGATCCGGGCGATTTATCTGAGTAGCAAGCTCACCGTACTGCGAGATGAAATTATTGCTATCGGCCAACTCAATAGCGCCTTCATGGGACCACAAGAATTATTTCGTCCGGCTTTTCTTTATAATGCTCATACTTTTGTCATTGTCCACAATCATCCCTCTGGTGATCCTACTGCCAGTAGTGAAGATATTGCTCTGACCAAATACATTGCCACCACTGCCAATTTGCTTTCTCTGACATTACAAGATCATATTATCGTTGCTCAAAATGGCTTCGTCAGTTTACGCGAAAAATATCCGGAAATCTTTGACAATTCAGGATTCAAGATTCAAAATTCAGAATTTAATTCAGAATCCTGAACTCTGAATTCTGAATTATTACCTTGAGCTAGATCAAGGCATACTCTATACTATAATCTATAACACTTATGAAAAAAGAAAAATTCAATTTTGCTGTCGGTGGCCAAGCTTTGATTGAAGGCGTCATGATGCGTTCTCCTCATGCCCTTTCTCTCGCTTGTCGTCGTCCCGATGGTACTATTGCTACCAAGGTTGATCATCATCAAAGTTGGGCGGAAAAAATAAGCGTTCAGAAAATTCCCGTGATTCGCGGTATGGTTTCCTTTGTAGAAATGATGGTGGTAGGCGTACGAGCCTTAAATTACTCAGCAACCATAGCTGCCGAGGAGGAAAATCAAGATGCGAAAGTGAGTCCTTGGGTAGAAACCTTTACCACTGTCGCCAGCATAGTACTTTCTTTGGCTTTTCTTATTGTGCTATTTAAATGGCTTCCTTTAGAGATCACCTCTCAAATTTCCCATGTTTCTCCCGAGGTAAATAATACTTGGTGGCTATTTAATCTTGTCGATGGTCTTATAAAATTGGCTGTATTTTTGGGTTATTTGCTTCTGGTGTCTCTCTTCCCCCAAATGAAACGTCTTTTCGCTTATCATGGAGCTGAACATAAATCTGTCTTTACCTATGAAGATGAAGCGCCACTGACTCCTGAACAAGCAAAGTTACGCAGTCGTTTTCACCCTCGCTGTGGGACGAGTTTTCTTTTTGTTGTTATCATCGCCAGTATTCTTATCTATACTATCATTCCCCCCGTAGCTTCATTTACAGGTAAATTGTTAATTCGCATCGCTCTCCTTCCCATTATTGCCGGATTTTCTTTTGAAGTCCTCAAACTCAGTGGTCGCTTCCAAAATCATTGGTGGGTACGAGCACTTTCTGTTCCCGGCTTACTACTACAAAGACTGACCACCAAAGAACCAGATCATTCGCAATTGGAAATTGCCATTGTTGCTCTCAATAATGCACTTGATTACGAAAGTAACTTAAGGAAATAGCCGTAGACTCCACTATTTGAAATAATGGCGATTATTTTAAGGAATAGTGGTAGGAGTAGTGGTAGGAAAAGGTTAAGAGGATAGGTGGTAAAACTAGGGAATAGGAATAGAACTATTCCTATATTCTAGTCCTACCAGCCCCAACGGGTCCCCTTTGGGGCTATTTTCTACACCTCGAATTACGTCTACCTCTACCTCTATTCCCTATTAACTAAAACCTAAAAATTGTAGGACTATATTCACAATACTCCAAGCTAGCATGAAAATAACAAAGCCCAATATAATACCAAAAATATTTTTCTTAGCTTTAGCTATAGCATCGGCTCGACCTTGAGCTGCCATCAACTGTATAGCAGAGACTATAATTGCCACTATCGCAATAATAGCTACAAAGCCGATGACATTATTTATCACATTCGTAATTGTAGCCTGCACTCCTCCCGAACCTGGTAGACCATGGGATGGCGGTACAGATATTTGTAAAGGTGAGCCTCCTCCGGTGGCGGCCGTTGTCGAACCATCAATTTCTGGTGGTGGTCCCTCTGGAACACCAGCCGTCGAACCATCAATTTCTGGTGGTGGTCCCTCTGGAACACCAGCCGTCGAGCCATCAATTTCTGGTGGTGGTCCCTCTGGAACACCAGCCGTCGAACCATCAATTTCTGGTGGTGGTCCAGGGAGATCAGGGATCTCAGCAAAAACTAGCGGCACTGTACTCATACAGATAACTGCCGAGAAAGTAATGACTAAGATTTTTCTCATATGTGTGAGCATTTGTTATGGCGTGGTTTCTAATAAAAGATTATTAAGAATCGTGACAATAGTCAAAGCTGATAAAGCTAATATCATGGCAATCACGGTATAAAGA
>CAZGLA010000143.1:0-2822 GCA_964526575.1 uncultured Candidatus Peribacteria bacterium
AAATCTAGAGAATCATAACAATACTTACAATCGTGCGAATCTTGAAGGTAGAAACACTGATGACAATTTTTACTGGTAGAAATATTTTGACCAGAACAATCCTCACAGTTATTGATAAAAGCAGCTCTATGGGGCGACTTCATTAAGAGTTGTTGAAACTCATTTAACAGCTTTTGCTGCCCACTCCATGAACCAAGTTCAAAGTTTTTGAGTTTCTCTTGATATTCTTCCTTGGTGTATTGCGTGTTCAAAATACAATATTTTTTATTACGCAGGCCTACGCACATCATGCTATTACTAACGCCCTTACAGTCATAAAGGAATGCCGCATCATGGCACTGCTCACAATGACTTAAAAATCGAGAGTTATAACAATTATTACTATAAATAGTCTGATAACAAAGCTCACAATCCTGGATAAAAGAACAATCTATACAATCCTTGTCCTTCACAATCCAATTACAGTAATAACAGTTTTCAGCCAGCCCACCATTGAGAACCAAATAACAGTTTTTTAATTGATCAGCATGATTCGTGTACTCACTATTTTCATTACCTTTACCAAATAAAGCAATTCTGGGAACAGCTAATTGTAATTCCTTAAATTGTTCAAAAAATGGTCTCGAAAAATCAAAGTCCCGGCCAAATTCCTTGCCATCAAACTTATCACTCCACCAAATATTGCTCTCATAAACTTTATACGGCTTATCAGATGAAAAGATGGATATAATCTGTCTTCCAGAGAAATCACACTTCCTATTATAGAGCTTTCTTTCATTTCGAAACGACATGCGACGTTGCAGCCTACATGAAGGACATAATTGCGGAGGAGGCAGGGCTTGTTTTTTACCAGCTACCACAGGCGAGACCTTATCGTAAAACTGAAGATCTTCGTTCGTAATCTCAAATTGTTTCTGGCATTGCTTACAGGTTTTGTTCATAAGATTTAATAAACAGTTTCTAAATAGCACTTCTCGCAATACACAATCTCAGGACGATCAGGAGAATAACTGGTTTTGATAGCGGCATGACATTTGTCACAATTTCGATCCCAAACTTTTTGCGGATTTTTCAGTGATAAACGGAATTTGTGGCGACAGTCTCCACAGTCATGAGGCGCCGGCAAAGCCATACGGCGATAAAAGTCTAATTCTTGGCTCACAATGCGATAATTTTTACTACAAGTTGCACAAGTCAAAATCTGTTTGGTGATCTCATCACTGACATCTTTGATATCACTCGGAACTTCTATTTCTGGTCCCTGATATTTATTGATCAAATCATCATCTCGCCATTTGGCACCAATCTTTCCCGCTACTTCCTTCGTCAATGGAAAATACTCATTGGCAACTGATTCGTTGTAACAGAAGGTTGAAAGTGCCAGTGGGAAATACTCGCCCCACTCACCATACTTCTTCATATGTTCAATAATCTTGGGAACTAATTTCTCATAGTCTTCCTTAGAATATTGCTTATTCAAGATACAATACTGTTGATGGTGGACGCCGATACAGCCAAAAAGATCATGAGAATTCAAACAATGTTGACCGTACCAGACACTGTGTCCTTCTCCACAGAGCACCAAAAACGCAGAATTCTTCATCTTATAGGATGAAGAGATGTTGTATACCAGTTCTCCCCAACCAAATGAAGTGATATCCATACCATCTGTCAGATGCACACCGATCTGTAAATATTTTCCATCTTGAGAATCCTCAAAGTTGAAGGCGTTCTTAAGATTCTTACAGCGTAACAATAAATCTCCGGTACAGTCCTCGCACTGAGTAATTCTACTCGCCTGATGCGGATATTTAAGAAAATGTTTATAGGCTAATTCCCTTGCTGCTTCTCTTGACTCGAAATTGACCAAATGAGCCTGAACTTTCTGAGCATACTCATCCTTACTCAATGGCTCATTGAAATAATGATACTGCTTATGACGAAGACCATAAGAGCCGAAACAATGATCACAATCTTTACAATCACGGCAGTAATGACTATCACGGACATTGCTACAGTCTTGCAAGTAGCTGCTGTTATAACACTTCTCACAATTCACGCACATATAACAAAGCTCTGAAGCAAGTATCCAGTAATTATCAACATCATTTTTGCCTTTGAAGCAGTAAGTATTGTAAAAAGAATCTTCATTGAAATGCCCGCCGGCATTGAGATAACAGTTCTTGTCATCTGTTTCCAGATTTACATAATCACTATTTTCATTATTCATTGCTAGAAGCGATGGCACTTTTGCTTTCTGTAGTAGCTCATTGTACTGCTCAAAGAATGGTCTGTTAAAATCAAAATCCCGACCAATCTCACAACTATCCCATTTATCACCCCACCAGCAATTCGTACAATAAACAGAAAATGGTTTATCCGGTGAATACATGGAAATGATTTCTTTCTGGCAGAGATCACATTTGCGTTGATAGAGTTTCTTTTCATTGCGAAAAGCGAGTCTATCTTGCCTGCGACAATCAGGGCAATGTCCCGGCGGCGAAATAAGATATTTTTGGCCAGCAATGATTGGTGAAACTTTTTCATAAAATTTCAGGTCTTCACCCGTGATGTCGAAACTTTCGGAACAGCGTTTACAAGTTTTAGTCATATTTGACAAAAGTAATATTTAATCTGCATTATATTTTACATGTTCTTAATAGTAAACAGTTATAGAGAGACCTCAGAACCACAAGATAAACATGATGTCTTACTCTAGCCTTTACTTAAACATCAAGAACAACTAATATATCTGTAGAATACTTTTTACAACACACATGCTTTATCCGGATTTTTCATCTTTGGGGATGACTGACGTCGAG
>CAZGLA010000144.1:0-2678 GCA_964526575.1 uncultured Candidatus Peribacteria bacterium
TAATCCCTTATCAACTCCTATCATCGTCAGTATTGCGCCAGCCGATTTGGCGAATATTGTATATGTATCAAACTTTTTCACTTCCTCAACTAACCTGGTTAGTTCAATATCAAGATCAATAGACCCCTGGCCCTGCAACCAGTGCCGATAATTGTGAATATACGTCGATGCAAATGAATTTTTCACTGCTTCATCAACACTTTTGATCCACTTCTCATTGGCTTCTTTGCTATTACCCGGGAGAAGAATGAGATGCATAAACAAGTTTAAAATTTAAAGTTAAAATGGAAAATGAAGAACGCGATAGACAATAATTTTTAACTTTAAACTTTGATGTCCCCGACATCAGGAACACACAGCCACGCGGCCATCATACCAAAACCTTTCTTATTGATTGTAAAAGGTTCGACCTCTTTTATACCTTGGAGAAAAATAAGTATGCAGTATTTTTTGTTTTTTATTTTTTGAAAGAATACATCAGACTTATGAGCAACAATTCCTATTTTTTTGCCATACCTTTCTAAAATACTCTTAACTTTCTGTTCATTCAGATCAGAAAATTGCAAAACTTTAACCACCCAAGCATGGACACTTACAGGATCTCCAGAATTCTTAAAATAGATTTTCTCCCCAGCCTGAATACGATCCCAGGGAGGGTATTTAGAAACATACCAACGGGATTCAATGATCTTTTCACCGCTGATGATAAGATCCAACAGTTTCGTTGATTTCCTCAGAATCGCAACATGTTCCATCGATTATAGTTGCTGCCATGTGGAAAGAATCGATTCAGCTAAAGCTTTATAAGTATCATACAACTCCGGTGGAGTAGTATAAGCCAAAGCAAATAAATAATTACCATTCATGCTGGGGATAATTTCCTGTAACTGTTTAAATTTATCAGTCTCGTATTCGTACTCAGACATGAATTTGTATGATGTAACAGTTACATCGCCCATAGGATACTCAAAAGACTTCTCATCAGTAATATTCTTACCAGTATCATCCTTCAATTGATCCTTGAGATCCTCTAACAAAGCTTCAGCATTTTCATACACTCCGCCATTCTTTTTGGTTGGTAAGGCTTGAATATTGACGGTGGTATAAAAACTATCACGACCTTCTTTGCCGCTAATCAGTATAGTTGTCTCACTTTTTTGTTCTACTTCCCATGAAGCTGGATATTTAATGGTATAAAGTCCCTTGGGATCATTGTATGTATTAGTTAGACTCAAATCCTCTGATTGTTGCTTGTCCTGAACGTTAGCACCAGTCGGCAATACTTGGAGAGAAAGGATTTTCCATTCATTATTTTCTTTTACCAGTTTATATTCGATAGGAGTAACTGCTCCATCTTGGGATTGAAGACTGCCCTTCAGTGTACCAACATCATTGGCAATTTCCCTATTAGAGAAAAAGTCACTTTTATTATTTTTCAAAGAAGGATAACTATCAACGAACGTACGAAATTGCTCAAGAGATGTGGCATTTTGAAAATCTTTTGATGTATACGAATAAGCTTTCTCGACATCACCACTTCGCAAAGCCACCAATTGTTTCTCAGCTACATCAGTGAGTCCACTGGTAAGCCAGAATGCTAAGCCAATAATCGCACCTATTACAACTACAAAACCAAGAAGGATTTTTAACCATTTAGGCATAAACTAAATTAAAGACATGGGTATCGTAGATATCATGAGAATGTCTTGTCAAACATTTACTTTATTCTTCATCGACATGTTTGAGAAAGAACTTCTTGCCAAAACCGCCCCTTGCTTTCAACTTTTTCTGCCTGGCCTTTTCAATAGTTTTGAGTGACAAACCAGTTCTTCTCGCTATAGCCCTTACTAATTCTTCTATATCAACTAATTCATTAAGAACTTCATCTGGCGTCTTAGCATTTTTTAATTCTCCCGCTTCCTCAAATACTTTTCTTATCAGTTCTCTTTTGAACTTTGGATCGTCTAACACAGCAACATCAGGTCTCCCGCCGTTTTTCCTTATGACGTCGGGTATACGATCTCTCACCAACTTATTGTGTCTTTTTCTTGCCATTGGATATGCGCGTTAAGGAGATACTTTACCACATTCCATACTGCATCACCTCCTCATATCCCCATCGCCTCTCGACGATCTTTGGGTAAAGAATCAAGGTATTCTCGAACAGTTTTAGCTTGGCTTTGCATAATGTTTTTTAGAGTTACTTTTTTCCTTTAAGAACATCTTCGAATATTTTTCTCAAATTTAAATCTTGTGCCTCCCAGGGCGGTCCTTTCTTTTTTAACAATTTCTTATGCTCGTGCAATCCCGGCTGACCTTCGTGATGTGGAACACTCATTCCTTGCAATTTAAAATCTTCAGTTACTAAAAAATGTTCATCGCCTCGACCAATATTCCACATAATTCGAATTATACTCATTCTCGGTACTAAATATTCTTCGTCTCGCAAGCGTTCGAACCACTCATATCCTAAAAACAAGCTATAGACTCCAGTACCGTCATGCTTACTGAGGTATTTTGCCAAATCACCATCTCTTTCGGGTACATACCATTGTTTGGGATCAAAAGGATGAGCCATAAAAAGATAAAAGGAAGAATTGATCATATGTAAGGACACATGCAAAAGCAAGCTACCTAATTAAGGTAGCTTCCTTGTCGCTCTAGCATAAAAAATGAGT
>CAZGLA010000145.1:0-3421 GCA_964526575.1 uncultured Candidatus Peribacteria bacterium
GATCCCTCGAACGTCGCGTTGCGCCGCTTCGGGATGACAGCGGTCATTCACGATTCTCGATTCACGATTTACAATTTCTCTATGGATCTTTCTCTCTTTACTGACGGTGGTGCCAGAGGCAATCCAGGGCCAGCGGCCTGGGGATTTGTACTCTATAATGCTCAGACAATAATCGCAGAAGAAAGCGGTTATCTTGGCCCAACTACTAATAATGTTGCTGAATACAGCGCCTGTTTAGAAGGGCTGCGTTATATAGCTAAACATTTCGGTGGAGAGAATAAAATTACTTGCTTCGCTGACAGTGAACTCTTAGTTGAACAAATGAGCGGAAGGTATAAGATAAAATCTCCTCACCTCAAAATCTTGGTAGGAAAAATTCAGGAATTAGCAGAGCTCCAAGAAAAAGTGGCCTATCGCCACATTGTACGCGAGCGCAACACCGAAGCGGATAAGCTAGTAAACAGAGAACTTGATAAACACGTATCCAATTCTAGATTTTAAATTAAAAATTTGATGTCCCATACTGTTTTCTACCGAAAGTATCGTCCCAGTAGCTTTGACCAGATTGTTGGCCAAGAAGCCATCGTAGCCACATTGCTTCAAGCGCTCAAAGAAGAAACCGTGAGTCATGCTTATCTATTTTGCGGGCCGAGAGGGACCGGTAAAACCACTTTGGCCAGGCTCATTGCCAAAGGAGTCAACTGCTTGCAGTTGGGGGTTAATGGCGAACCATGTAATGTCTGTTCCACCTGCACTGATATCAAAAACAATGCCTTTCCGGACATTATTGAAATTGATGCCGCCTCCAATCGCAGCATTGATGATATTCGCGAACTCAAAGACAAGGTTCATTTTCTTCCTCTTCAAGGTAAAAAGAAAGTTTATATTATCGATGAAGTGCATATGCTGACCAAAGAGGCCTTTAATGCCTTACTAAAGACTCTGGAAGAACCACCAGCTCATGTGCATTTTATATTGGCGACGACAGAAAGACACAAGGTACCAGCGACAGTAGTGTCTCGTACCCAAAATTTCTCTCTGCGCCCGCTGACGGAAAACAAGATCGTGCAACTCTTGGTACAAATTATTGAAAAAGAAGGTATCCAAGCCGACCAACCAGCACTGTATATGATTGCTCGAGCAGCGGAAGGGGGACTTCGAGATGCACTCACTCTGCTCGAACAGTGCGTGATTGATAAATCCTTAACCAGCGAACTGATAGAAAAGCAATTAGGTTTTGTGCGTCAGGAAATTTTGGAAAAGTTTTTCCAACTTTGGCAGCAAGGTGACAATGGTCAGAAATCGGATTTCTTGAAAACACTCTATGAGCAGGGCACTTATGTCGATCAATTTATCAAACAAGCGATTCTCCATGCTCGGGACTTATTGCATCAGTCTATTATCAAAAATAGCGCTGATAAAAACTGGTACATTCAGTGCCTCAATACACTGATAAACTGCGAAAGGCAATTAGCATTCATCCCCTTGCCAATATTGGCTCTAGAATTGGCCTACTTGGGATTAATTTACCCAATAAAAGATTCATCAGCACCTCCTAATATCAGTGTAGATACGGTCAACAAAATAAAACCAGTAAATATTGAATCTAAAAGATCTGGCGATTGGGAGGGTATTATCAAGAGCGTCGCCAACCCTACCGTACGTCTAGCCCTCCTGCATACCGAAATTGCCAAAACAGATAGCGGCGTTACTATTTATTTCAACTCCAATTTTGAACTAGAAAAAGTGAGTAACAATGCAGGCATTCAAACCATTCGTAGTGCTATCAAAAATGGCTATGGTGAACATCTTGACGTTAGCTTCAAAGTAAAGGATGATCAAAGCCAGTCACCAGAAGCTTTGAAGAAATTTCAAACTATTTTTGGGCCCCAAATCAACCCCGCATGAGTGAATTTCTCCCCCCCCAAAATCACGAAGCTGAACAGAGTGTCTTAGGTTCTATTCTTATAGACAAAGACGCCTTTATCCGCATCTCTGATTTTTTGTTGGTTGATGACTTTTATGAAGAAAAGCATCGCTATATCTATGGTGCAATTTTGGAACTGTTCCATCGCTATCAACCGATAGATGTTTTGACAGCGGCTAATATACTGGAAGAAAAAGAAAAATTAGAAGACATCGGCGGTAGTGACTATCTGATTGAATTAACACAAACCGTTCCTACATCCAGCCATGTGTACAATTATGCGCAAATAGTAAAACAGAAATCCACTCTACGAAAATTGATTATTGCCGGTCAAAAAATCTCTGCCTTGGGTCATGATGAAAAGACTGAAACCAAAGAAGTCTTGGAACAAGCGGAAAAAGCGCTTTTTTCAGTTTCGCAAAATTTTATCAAGACAAAATTCGTTCATATCAAAGAAATTTTGGATCAATCCTATGATCGTATCGCAGAATTACATGCAACAATGGAACGTGATGGTGAGGCCTTTCGTGGCATAGTTACCGGTTTTGCAGATTTAGACAAGATGCTTTCCGGTTTGCAACCAGCCGACCTTATTATTTTGGCGTCTCGCCCATCTATGGGTAAAACCGCGCTGGCCCTTAATATCGCTCAAAATATTGCTCGCCATGGCAAGAAAACCGTCGGTATTTTTTCTTTGGAAATGTCCAAAGATCAATTGGTGGAACGTATGTTCTGTTCCATTATGGGACTCGATTCCTGGAAACTACGCTCGGGCAAATTGTCTGACCAGGACTTGCGCAATATTGGTATAGTCATGCAGGATCTCAATAATATTAATATTTTCATTGATGATGCACCTGATTGCAGTATTATCGATCTGCGCACCAAAGCTCGTCGGTTACAACAGGAACATGGATTAGACCTTCTGGTTGTTGACTACCTGCAATTGATGAATAGCGCTCATCCAAATTTTGGAAATAATAGAGTACAAGAAATATCGGAAATCTCGCGCGCCTTGAAACTGCTAGCACGTGAGTTACAGGTGCCAATCGTGGCACTCTCTCAGCTCTCCAGATCAGTCGAAGCCAGACAAGAAAAGATTCCTCAATTATCTGACCTCCGTGATTCCGGTTCTATCGAGCAAGATGCCGATGTTGTTCTCTTCATATATCGTGATGAATATTATAACCCTGACACCACCAATCGACCGGGTAAAGCCGATATCATTATTGCCAAACACCGCTCCGGCCCTACAGGCAAAATCGAATTAGGCTTCAAAAAAGAACAAGTACTCTTTGTCAGTCTGGATCGCAGCCATGAATTACCACCGGAAATGACTAAACAGCCTGAGAAAGCAAAAGCGCAGTGGCGGCAGTAAATTCTAAGTTCTAAATTCTAAGTTGCTGTCTGAATTAAATTTATAATTTAGAATTTATAATTCAGAAATCATTGAAATGATTTCTGGAAGAGATGTTGTAGTAGATGTAGTAGATG
>CAZGLA010000146.1:0-2256 GCA_964526575.1 uncultured Candidatus Peribacteria bacterium
AACCTACATATCCAGTAAGAATAGGAGTCTCATTTCTTTCTACAATTCCACGTACTTTTTTTCTGATTCCCTGAGCTATCTTCTCAAAAAGGAGTTGTTTGGAATTAAGATAATCAGGCTTTCTGTTGGTATCGTGAGAAATTATGGTTGAAAGATCTATATGATGAAAATCAGTTTTAGAATCAGTCAAAAACTTAAGCACCTCTGTAAGTACGTATGAGGAAATCACCTCGCCTAAACCACAAATACGATCAGTAATGCACGTATTGATTTCTTCTAAATTTTTATCATCTTCTTTTTTAAGAACTTGCAGCTCAATAATTTCTTTGGCAATTTCTTTTATCATGTAATCAAGATGCTCCTTTATATAGGTTAGCATCCGCTCTCCGTGTTTCATTCTCTCCCCACTAATATGAGCGAGTAAATATTGTCTTACCTTCGCCAGAGTACCTAGTATCAAATGGTCTACAAACCAGCCCAGTTCAGTTTTATGTTTTATAGGATTTTCAGTCACAATCTTTGCAACATCCAATAGTTGATCTGTCACTTTACTAAAAGCTGAAACAACCGCAATCACATTGGCCTGTCTGGTTTCTTTTTGAATCAGGGTAGCAACCTGATGAATATCATCCATCGATGTTCCCCCAAATTTCATGACGGTAATTGGCATGGAAATTGTGTGAAGATAAAAACATAGAATTGATTATGGTTACTGTCAATTGAAACTAGGAACGGAGAATCCTTCGACACGGCTCAGGACATGTGTAGAATGGAGGTCGTAACAACTTAGAATTTAGAACTTGCTTATGTTCTCTCGACTAAAAAGATCTATTCCTGCCCGTTTTCTTCCTAGATTGTGGTATCACCGCTCCAAGGGCAAATACTATGCCCGAATGGCCGGTTATCCAGCTAAAGATATGACGGTAATCGCTGTCACTGGCACTGATGGCAAGACAACAACATGCGCTATGCTTTTTCATTGTTTACGAAAGGCAGGTAAAAAAGTGGGAATGTTAACTACGACATCTTTTACCTGGAATGACATTGAAGAAATAAATGAGACACATAAAACATCGTTGTCGCCCAAACAATTGAACCATTATCTTGCTCGCATGAAGCACGATGGTGTTAAATATTTAATTCTCGAAGCTTCTTCACATGCTTTAGATCAGGGACGGTTAGCAGATATCCCTCTTCACACTGCCGTTTTAACCAATCTCAGTCATGAACATCTCGACTATCACAAATCAATGAAAAAGTATCGTGCCGCAAAAAGTCTTTTATTCAAAAATGCCAAATATGCCGTGATCAATGGCGATGATCCTTTTCTTGAGCCACTCTACAAATTGGCCGAACATCCAGTTTTAACTTTTGGCCAAGAGAGCAAAAATGATCTTCTCATTCAGAAGACCGTAACGAACCCCAATGGTGTACAAGCTGAAATCTCAATTAATGATCAAAGCCTCTCCGTAGCTATTCCACTCTTCGGTGTTCACAATATTTTCAATGCCGCCGCATGTATTCTCGCTTGCGAAACCATCGGCATGGAATCAAAAACTGTGACTGAATATCTCAAAAGTTTCCCTGGTGTACCTGGTCGTATGGAAAAAGTCGCTATCAATAAACCTTACAGTGTCATTGTTGATTATGCTGTCACTCCCCAAGCCTTCAAAGCTTTATTTGAAACAGCCAGACAAATTGATTCAGGAAAACTTATTGCTGTCTTTGGCGCCTGTGGCGACCGCGATCAAGCCAAACGTCCGCTTCTCGGTCAGATCGCTAGCGAATTGTGCGATCTTGTTATTATCACCGATGAAGAACCCTATCACGAAGATCCTGCCGAAATTCGCAAAATGATTGCTCTTGGTGTTCCAGAGAATCTCAAAGCAAAGGCAGAAATTATCGCCGATCGTAAAAAAGCCATCGCTCATGCTCTCAAGATTGCTCAACCTCATGATGTGATCACGGTGTCCGGTATGGGCAATCAAACCAGTATGGTCATTGGTGATGAAAAAATCCCCTGGAGTGATAGAGCAGTGATTAGGGAATTGGCAAGCTAGAACATTGACTTGTTATAGTTTTAACTTATAGTACACTCTTCACTAATAGTATTTTTCTATGGCAAAAGGTGACGATATGGCTAGAGTCCGAGTAGAAGTCCCTGATGATGTTCCGCCAGTTAAAACTGACATCGTAGCCTTGGCCGTGAGAAGAATTGAACAGCGCAGAAGAGCTATTCCAGAGGTAAAAAAACCT
>CAZGLA010000147.1:0-3377 GCA_964526575.1 uncultured Candidatus Peribacteria bacterium
CTCCCCCATTACTTCCTGAGATGAAACTGACTTTCCATTCCACCAAATAAGCGGCAGTGTAGGATTTGCCAATTGCACGGATTGCAACTCTTGCGTATTTTCTGATGTTAAACAATATTTCGCAGCTCCTGGCGCCAGAGCTCTTAGAGAAATCATCACCTTTTGAGCTTGTTTTTGACCATACACAGAAAAAATCGTCTTAGATCCATCATTAACCGTAATAACAAAATCTTGATCATCATTCTGGGATAGCCAATCAATTTTAATATTTTTATTTTTCACCAGTTCAAAACCCTCAGTGCCATCTGGCAAAATTAAATTTTGTTTTTGAGGAAAAAGAATTGGCATTGCATCCTGAAGTGTAGTTTTCAAATCTTCCTTAAATGCAGCAAAATCGGAACTTAGATCAATTTCTAATGTGCTTTCGGTCAGTGGGTAACGGACACGTAATTCATAAGGATAGTCTTGAATTACTTGTAAGAGCTCCAGCCAGGATTTTCCAATCATATCATTCATTCCTAAACTCATTACTGTTTTCCAGAGTCCCATATTCTGGCCATCAGACGCTAGAATATCCAACTTGGATTTCAATCTATCACCAGAGAGCACATAGCTGTCTTTGTCATACACATTCAAAGACACATCTTTAGTCCCACTGATTACAGGTGAAACATAGGTCGGTGCAAAATAGAGATGATAATTTAATTTTAAACGACTGCGCTCAGGAATGACTAGAAAATCAACGTAACGCACAGTGTCATGAAAAAACGCTGATATCAGAGGAAAACTATCATGCAATTTACTGGCAAATTGTCGGCTAAGATGGTCAATACACTCTGTCTGGCAAAAACCGAAGCCAATATAACTGCCCCAGGTCGGTATGGGCTTCGCAGCGATCCAACTCATTTTACTAACACTTTGACTGGCCAAAGTTACCGGAGCATCACTCATCGAGCGAAAGGTAACGATAATCAAATCATCACGTACAACGATATGATATTCCTGGTCAAACATCGTTAACGTTTCCTCCCCCTTAGTTATTTCCTGCCAAGTATTTAACAAGTCAGTCTTGTTGGCTTGATAAAAATAAAATTCCGGAAATATGCCATCAGTACTGTCACGAAGAACAATGGCATTATTCTTTCCCCAAAATGCACATGAAGCCAATGCACAGTGCAAACGGCCTTCCCATGTACTGATACTGGGAATCACTAAACCATCATCAAAAGCCATTAAGCGATTATAGATATCGCTGGTTTTGTCTCCTTCCCATTCGAGATAACCAACTACATCAGCATTGTCGATCATCTCAACCAGCACTGGTCGATGATAAAAGTTTCTGAACAAGAAGTAGGTAATGCCTAAAGCAATAACCACAGCGATTATTGCCCCAATTCCATACCAAAGTTTCTGCTTATTCTCCATCTTTCCCACCGAAACGATGCAGATACTCTTTATGAGAGAGCGATACACGATGTTTCACCGGATCGATAGCCAAGACTACTACCTTGAGTTTGTCACCCACGCGACAAACTTCGTTAATTCTATCAATACGACGATTGGCCAACTCGGAAATATGTACCATGCCATCCTTACCGGGAATTTTTTCGACAATCACACCTATTTCTTTACCTGACATACGATCTTGAACGATCTTCACCACCGTTCCCTCAAAAACATCACCAATGATAAACTTATACGTTATTCCTTTGATAATCTTAATCGCATCGGCAATGCCTTCTTCTTTATTAGAACTTATCAGCACCGTGCCATCATCTTCAATATTTATTTCCACACCCGTAGCTTCAATGATGCCATTGATAGTTTTTCCCCCACTACCAATCACATCTCGAACTTGCTCTGGATCAATCTTGATACTGACAACTCTCGGTGCATAGCGAGACATTTCCGCTCTAGGTGCAGCAATAGTTTCCAGCATTTTATCCAAAATAAATAAACGACCTTCTTTGGCTTGCATCAAAGCCTCTTTCATGACGGCAATAGTAATACCCTGCAATTTGATGTCCATCTGTAGAGCAGTGATACCGTCCTTGGTACCAGCTACTTTGAAATCCATATCGCCACCAAAATCTTCCAAATCGCGAATATCAGTAAGTACTTTGAATTTTCCTTTACCATCGCTCATCAGACCCATGGCTACACCAGCCACTGGAGATTTGATCGGTACACCCGCATCCATGAGTGACAATGTACTACCACAAACAGAAGCCATAGAGGTTGAGCCATTGCAGCCCATAATTTCCGTAACTACACGAATCGTATAAGGAAAAGTATCGAGAGGTGGAAGAACCGGTACCAAAGCTTTCTCAGCCAAAAATCCATGACCAATTTCTCGACGACCGGGACCACCACGCAAAGGGCGCACCTCTCCAGTGGAGTATGGTGGAAAATTATAATGATGCATGTAATTCTTCGTATAATCCTTGTCCATCTCATCGATCATGAGACCGGAAGCTTTGGAACCAAGAGTCACAATAGTCAAAGCTTGCGTTTCACCACGGTTGAATACGGCCGATCCATGAGTGCGCGGTAGTAAACCAACCCTGGCACTCAAAGGGCGAACTTCAGTAAGCTTACGACCATCAGGACGCTTGTCATTCTCCAAAATATTCTTACGCAAATGTTTTTTGAGAAAATGATCTACCACTTCAGAAATGTGCTGTGACACAAAAGATTTATCGATAGCCTGGACTTTCTCTTTGATTGCTTCTTTCATTTCATCCATGGCCGCATCAATCTCATTGCTAAAAGGCATGCTGAAAACCTTATCCATTTCCTTTTCATCGATAAATTCCTTCACCACATCAAGAAGTTTTTTCTTAGAATCGGCACCCACTTGTTCAGTAGGTACTATCAAAGGATATTCTTGCACTTTGACGCCCTTTTTCTTGATCAATTCATCCTGAACTACAATTGTTTTCTTCAGCTCTTGATGAGCAAATTCCAAAGCCTTGGTCATAGTCTCTTCATCGATTTCATGAGCCTCACATTCTACCATCATGATGGCATCTCTGGTTCCCGCCACCACCAAATTGAGCTTGCTCTTATCTATTTCTGCATATGTAGGATTGACGATGAAATTACCATCAATAAGTCCTAAGCGCACCGCACCGACTGGTCCTTCAAAAGGAAGCCCCGCCAAACTCAAAGCTGCGGAAGCACCAATCAAGGCCACTATGGCTGGATCATTTTCACCATCAGCAGAAAGTACCGTACAGATGACCTGTACATCATTGATAAAACCCTTAGGAAACAAAGGTCGTATCGGTCTATCAATAAGACGATCTGCCAAAATAGCCGTATCAGAAGGCCTGGCCTCTCTCTTCATATAGCGACCACCGCGAATTTTTCCAGCA
>CAZGLA010000148.1:0-2767 GCA_964526575.1 uncultured Candidatus Peribacteria bacterium
ATTTAGAAGATTCAGTGATTGAAAAAGATGAACTTTTGTCTGAGGAGGGTTGGCGTGAATATTTAAAGAGAATGGGAACAAAATAGTGACCTTGAGGTTTGTCTGGATTGATGTTTGCCATATAAATCACCATTCTTAGAATTCAATATATTTAGAATATATGTCTAATCCCGAAAATACACTTGCAGCAGCAGTAGCAGTAGCCTTAGTACTTCAAGACCTAACTGATGCAGAAATCACTCAACTCCATCTAGGTGTAACTTGGCAAGATGGTAAGTCTAGAAAGCATTGTGAAAGAAAACCTTGGTTTAAAAAGGCCGAGTCCCTATTTACTGAAATGGGAGGACAAGAAATACATGAAACAGTTAGAGAAGAGATATGGAGAGTGGTAAATTTAAGACTAACTAAACTAACTAAGTAACTCTTAATATAGTGACCTTGAGGTTTGTCTGCTATATCATGGATGGGTATTTAGTAATCTTATGAAACTCAAGTCTGGTTTATGGAAACTCAGTCCCAGTTCGCTCTATAGTTACGTAGAGTGCCAGTCCTGTTTCTGGGCTGAGAATCATCATGGTCGCCATCCCTTTACTCTGCCCTTGCGCCTAAATCAAGCTATGGATGTCAAATTCAAGCATCGTTACGACCAATTTCGCAAACAAGGAACTTTACCGCCAGAATTAAAAGATTTAAAAGGCTATAGACTTTTTAATGACAGCAAAATTCTGGAAGACTGGCGTACGAAGACAACGTCTCTTGCTTATACGAATGAACAAGATGGCTATATGCTTTCCGGTAAATTGGATGAGGTCTTTGTGAATGAACGTAATGAACTGATTCCTGCTGATTATAAATCTTCGGGTGACCCTCCCAAGGAGGATAAATATAAATATTACGTGTTACAGCTCCATGCTTATGCTCAGATGATTAAAGATAAAGGATATGAGGTGGCCGATGAAGCTTATTTGCTGCATTACTTTCCCAAACACCGAGAAGATCCCAGTCTCAATGTCGAATTAGCTTTTCATTGTGATAGGGTAGAGTTGTCTTTGGTAAGATTCTTGGAGAGTATGCGCGCTATTGTTAATTTGCTTGATAGTCCTTTTCCCGGGAGCAATCCTGATTGTAGAAAATGTGTTTGGCTTAAAAAACGCAATACTGTCTCTAATAAAATTATTATTACAAAATCTTTACAATTAGACTTAGGTCTAACCGATTTAACTGAAAAATAACCAATCCTATATGACTCCTCAATTACCGAAAAAAGTTCCTCAGGTGATTTTTAAAACTCGGGTTCGTGATGAAAGTATTGGTGGAAAAAATCCCTTTCGTTGGCAAGATGTCTCTACGGGAGAAATCTTCAAGGGTAAGAAGATTGTCGTATTTGCTCTTCCCGGCGCTTTCACTCCCACGTGTTCATCTGAACATCTTCCCGGATATGAAGCCAAGTATGATGAATTAAAAAAGTTGGGAGTTGATGAAGTGTATTGTTTGAGTGTGAATGATGCTTTTGTGATGTTCCAGTGGGCAAAAAAGCAAAAAGTTACCAAGGTGAAGATGATTCCTGATGGATCGGGGAAATTTACTCACAAAATGGGGATGTTAGTGAAAAAAGACAATCTTGGTTTTGGACTGCGCTCATGGCGTTATAGTATGTATGTGGAAGATGGTGAAATTAAACAGTCTTTTATTGAGCCAGGATTTGCTGATGACAGTCCTACTGATCCTTTTGAAGTGAGTGATGTTGAAACTATGATTAACTATCTTAAAGAAAGCCAATAATTATTTTATGAAAAAAACTCCAAAAGATCCAAGAGATATTTTGTGGGCAAAAATGGAAGCTGATATTCAAGAGAGAGGTCGTAAAAAGGACCCCAAGCTTGTACTTAAAGGGAAGTGGAAGAAGTTTGTGAGAGAACAGGATGGATTCAAGGTGTATGCGGTTACTGGTGCGTGGGTAAGAAGTAATTTGAGTGTAATCTTCGGACTTGGTGGTCATGGATATGTTCATGAATTTATACCCTCGGATGAAATCTGGATTGCTACACATCATTTCGGTGAGGGTACTCTGGAAATATGGGGTTATAAAAATGTCACGAAGAGTCAGAAACTTTCCAAGAATTTCTTTGAAAGCACTATTGTCCACGAAATAGCAGAATGTAAAGAAATGCGCAAAGGCACGTCATATTGGGTTGCTCATAATATTGCTCTTGAAAAAGAGAAAGAAGCGGGTTTGCTGGTAGATCCCAATAGTGAAGTATGAAAGCTAAACTAAGGCTACTTCTCACTGAACTAGAATCTCTGCAAGACAAAGAAAAGCAGAAAGTTTATATGCGCTTTTTTAAGACTGGCAAAGGCGACTATGGCGAGGGAGATGTGTTCTGGGGTATTACGATGCCCAAGCAAAGAGAGGTCGCTAAGAAATATACGAATTTGCCACTGTCGGATATTCAAAAGCTGCTAGAAAAGGATGTGCATGAATGCAGAATGACGGCACTTTTAATTCTGGTATATCAATTTCAGAAAGCCGCTCCTGATCAACGTAAACAAATAGTCGATTTCTATCTTCATAATGCTGAAAAGATAAATAATTGGGATTTGGTTGATTGTTCGGCGCCCTATATTCTAGGCGTTTATTTATTAGACAAGGATCGTGATGTACTTTATAAGCTGGCAAAATCTAAACATCTTTGGAAGGAGCGTATAGCTATGCTTTCAACTTTTGCTTTTATTCGTAATGGTGAATTCAAAGATGCACTAGGTATTG
>CAZGLA010000149.1:0-4463 GCA_964526575.1 uncultured Candidatus Peribacteria bacterium
CACTTTTAACGATCGTTCTTTTAGGCTGTGGCGGTACAGAACAAACAGCTACTCCGAATTATCAACCGCAAGCAGCTACTTTGCCTGGTAGTTTCCCCAACAATTTCCCCCAATTACCCGGCACGGTGTTTGAGCGCGCTACTTCTTATACCAATAATCAAGGCAGTGGCTTCGATGGTAGTCTTTTTATCGCTAAATCTGCCCAAGACATTTGGAGCTTCTACAGCACATTAAATACCCAGGGTTGGACCATCACAGACAAGCAAGAAACCCCTCTACACAAAATCACTGTTGGTAAAGATGGACTTTCTATCACACTCACTTTTGGCATTGTGAATGGCGGTAGTATTGTTCAATTCCGTACGTTTCGACCTACAGGCCAATAAACCATGAAAGAAAGTCAGCAAAAGAAAACGAAGCGCCTCCAAGAAATAATTAAGCGACTCGCACCCAAATATCCGCATCCTATTACTGCGCTCCATTTCAGCAATCCTTTTGAATTACTGGTGGTAACAGTCTTAGCTGCTCAAGCCACAGATAAGCGAGTCAATATTGTCAGTCCTTCATTTTTTCCTCAGTACAATACGCCAGCAAAGTTATTAACTCTCGGTGAAGTACAATTCCGTGAATTAGTCCGTTCGATCGGACTCTACAAAACTAAGAGCAAAAATATTTTTGCTTTAAGCCATATATTAGTAGAAGAATATGATGGTCAGGTACCAAAAGACCGTGAGGCTCTCGAATCCCTGCCCGGTGTCGGCCGTAAAACCGCTAGTGTGGTGATAGCCAATGCCTTTCACATTCCCGCCTTTGCTGTGGATACTCATGTCTTTCGCGTCACTCGTAGACTGGGATTAACCAGTGGCAAGAATCCCTTGGCAGTCGAACAAGATATTACTGCCATACTTCCTGAGCAGCAGTGGATCAATACTCATCACTACTTTATCTTTCATGGGCGAGAGATTTGTACTGCACCGAAACCAAAATGCTATATATGTCCGCTCGTAGATATATGTCCGTATACACCGAAGGTTTTAGTTTCCAGATAACCGCTAATGCTTGCTGTCATACCGAGCTTTGTCGAGGTATCTCAATGTTATAATTTGATTATAGGCAATGTATAGCATGGAGATTTCTCGATCCCTCGATTGAGGGACTCGAAATGACAAGTAAAACTTTTCCACAATACAGACTTTTCCACATAAGATAAGCGGATGGCTTGCGTGTGGGTTTTAAAATATTAAGAATGTGGAGAATACATAGTTGTTCACTTCTTTTCCACAGTGTCAATAATAAGTTGAAAACCTGGGATTGCTTTTGTAGCTACAATTTTCTACAGTAGAATTACAAAAACAAAAGTTTTGAACAATCTTAATCCTAGTTTTGCACAGTGAAAATTCCAGCGACAGAGCACCTTCCGGTACTAGCAAATGAACTTATAGATCTTTTACAGCTCGAGCCCCGACACACAGTAGTAGATCTGACTCTCGGCCGTGGTGGCCATGCGAAGTTAGTCATAGAAAAACTCTCTGCAGCAGGAACTTTTATAGGTTTGGACGCGGATAAAAGGCAGGTGGAGTACGTCGGTGGTATAGGTTTAGGTAAGGGTTTAATTAATCAAACCCCAACCAGCCTGATCCACAGCAACTTCGACAAAGTTACGACAGTTCTCCACTCACTAAAACTCACTTGTGTCGATCGTATCTATGCTGACCTCGGACTCTCTTCCGTGCAATTACTTGATCCACAGCGTGGTTTCTCCTTCCAAAGTGAGACCTCTCTCGATATGCGTCTTGATCCATCTTCACCGCATACTGCTAAAGAAATCGTGAATACCTTTTCTGAAGAAGATCTTACTCAGATTTTCACGCAGTATGGTGAGGAAAGAGAAGCCAAGAAGATTGCTTACTCCATAGTATCGGCACGAAGTTCGTCTCTTATCAATACTGCAAAGGAATTGGCCGATATAGTCCGCCACGCTAAAAGAAGTCATTTCAAAAGAGTTCACCCCGCTACCCAAGTATTTCAAGCATTACGTATTTACGCAAATGATGAATTCGGTACTTTGGAAAGAATGCTAGCACAAATCCCAGCATTACTCTGTCCTCACGGACGTTTCGCCATTATTACTTTCCATTCCCTCGAAGATAGAATCGTCAAGAAAACTTTCAAACAATGGGAAAAAGACAATATTGCTAAGCGCATTAATAAAAAAGTTATTAGTCCTCAGTGGCCGGAAAGAAAAATTAACCCTCGGGCTCGTAGTGCACACTTAAGAATTATCGAAAAAATTTAGTTCCTTCATTCTTCCATTCTTATCCTCATCCCTCCCATGAATGTTTATGTCCTCCCCCGCGCTTCTGATTATGCTCGTCCTCTTAGTCGACGCAAACATACGGTATCTTCCGAGGTTAGAATCGGCATAGTCACCTTGAGCTTTACGCTTATTGGACTGATTAGTTTACTGAGCTTCGCTTCTTTGCGTCATACCACCAAAATTCAAGCTGCTGGTTATCAAATCAAGAAAATAGAACAAGAAAAAGAGTCTCTACTCAATACTCACAAGTCACTCACCATGGAAATTGCTCGCAAGCAGTCCCTCATGGCTTTGGATGAAAGTGAACAAGTAAAACGCATGCCAGTGATCAATAATCCCAGTATTGTGAGCACCAATCGCAACCTTGCTCTTAAATAAAATTCTCTTTACATTGCGTGCAGTAACTTAGTCCCATGAGTCGTTTTATCCAACTTCGTGCAATCTTGGTCGGACTCATGATTCTCTTAATAGTGAGACTGGGGTTTTTACAGTTAGTTGCCGGCGCCTATTATCAAAATCTAGCTGAAGAGCAACATAAAGGAGTTATTGAATTACAATCCCGACGTGGTGCTATCTATGCCATGAATAAGGGTGGTGAACCATCACTGTTAGCCACAGATACGGCTCTTGACTTGGTATTTGCAGACCCGACCTTGATCAATGAAAATGAAGAGCCGGAAATAGTTGATTTACTCGCTCCACTATTATTCGAAATGCCTGAAGATAAAGAAGAAGAAGAACTTCTGCTGAAAGAAAGTGAAGTTCTGCTCGATGAAAGTGGTATTGCTGTTGAAGAATTAGCAAATAGTTTGCCGGAAGCACCAAAAGTTGAATTTGAGGAAACTTTTGAAAGTTTGCTCAATGCTTACAAAGATAGTTTGTTAAAAAAACTCAGAAAAGAAGAGGTGACCCATCGTAGACTTCTGAAAGATTGGGATAATAAAAAACCTGATGCCAAATCCCAAATAGAAAGTCAGCAAATCCGCGGTATTTATATTACCGATGATGAGATTTATGCTGATCCAACCATTATTGAAAATCCTCAAGAAATAGCCAGTAAATTGAGTAATATTTTGGATTTGCCTCGCCAGACTTTGGTAAGAATGCTCACTCGTACGCCAATTCGCTATGTGCCACTCAAACATAAATTGTCTCCTGATATTTCAGAAAAAATTAAGAATCTGCGTTTAAAAAATGGTAAAAAGATTCCCGGTATTGCTTTGCTCCCAGAACAATGGCGCTTCTATCCCGAGGGTAGTCTGGCCGCTCATATAGTGGGTTTCGTGGGCTATGACAAAAAGGGCCAATACGGTGTAGAAAGGCAATTTGAAGAAGATACTAATAATATTCAATTAGCAGGTATCAATGGCAAACTACTTGTTGATCGGGATCCTCAGGGCAATCAAATTGTTGTCGGTGACAAAGTAGTGACACCCGCTCAAGATGGGGATGATATTACCGTGACGATTGACCGGGTTATTCAAAATTTTGTGGAAACCGAGCTGGTAGCACAGATCAAAGCAATAAAGGCTGAAAGCGGACAAGTGATTGTGCTGAGTCCCAAGACTGGCGCCATCATTGCTCTAGCTAATTATCCTAGTTTTGATCCCAATACCTACTGGGATGGTTTTGAAAAATGGCAAGAAGGAATTCATGCTGGTGAATACAAAAACAAAGTTGGGCCGGGTGTTTTTGTCAATAAAGCCATCGTAGACATGTATGAACCCGGATCTGTATTTAAAGTTATTACTATGGCAGCCGGCATAGATAGTGGAGAAATTACTCCGCAAACAATTAATTGTGAAAATGAAGATACTGTATATATAGATGGTTTCCCGGTGCAGAATTCCACCAAAAAAGCCTATGGTTGTATCACCATGACCAGGGTTTTGGAAGTTTCCAGCAACCTTGGTGCATTGTCTATTTCGAAGAAGCTGGGTCGTACACTTTTCTATCAATATATCCGCAATTTCGGTTTTGGTGATTATCCTGGAATTGAGATCGACAACACCTCTCCCGGTTGGGTATCCACACCAGATAAATGGGCCACTATTGATCTGGCAGCTGCTGCTTTTGGCCAAGGCATCGGTGCTACTCCTATGCAAGTTGCTATGGCCGTCGGCGCCATTGCCAATGACGGCAAATT
>CAZGLA010000150.1:0-13798 GCA_964526575.1 uncultured Candidatus Peribacteria bacterium
GTCATCCCGAAGCGGCGCAACGCGACGTTCGAGGGATCTCGTGGTAGGGATTGTCCGGTAGTCCAGGAGAATATTATTTTGACCATTCACAATTCACAATTCACGATTTACAATTCTTCAAAAAGAGCCCCGTCCCGCATGTGCGGGACCAAAGGCTCTCATTTGGTTTGAAGAAGGTTATTATTTTGCCTCCAGTAATGTGAGTCTACCATCCTGTACTAAGTCATTAGCACCTAATGCGCTGAGTTTGGTATCTTGAATAACGTCATTAGCCACTAGTGCAGTGACATCGGTCTTTAGTTTTCCGATATCAGCCGCCAATGCTGTGATTGCATCATCCACCTTTTTAAACTTTTTCCCTATATCATCAAAAAACTTGGGCAGATTCTCATATATCCAACCATTGAGAGCCACAACTTTTATATCTTTCTTTTTCCCATCGATTTCCAGTTCGTAGAAGATATCAAAGAAACTATCTTTCAACATTGGAAATCCTGTAATTGGTTTAACAGATTTAAGTTCCATTGAAAGCATTTCCGTCTGTATAATAATTTTATCGCTTTCAGCAAGTGTTACTGTACCATTACCAAAGTCACGTATGACTCTAGCAATAATCTCCTTACCGATATCTTTTTTAGGAAATACAACTACTGCATTTGGAAATTTCCACTCACGGAGAAGATCAAAATCAGGATCTCCTTCAACAGAAAGAGCATTCACAAGCATTTTATCATCAGCGGTAGGACTCATAAACATGGCCTCTTCAACCATATTATTAGAACCTTTATAAAGTTTGAGATTAGGTTCTGCGGCCAAAGCATTATCACCTCCAAGTGAAAATACATAGGAGCCAATGACACTACTGGTTACAAGTGCCAGTACGCTGAGTGCTACAGCGATTTTTGATAAGTGTTTCATATTTGTTTTGGTTAATGATAAGAAACTTCAAGTAATATTACCACATTCTATTGGGGTAGGTCCATTTTATAAGGAATAGTGGTAGACCTATTCGGCAATAGCTCAGGGCAGGCGTAGTGGTAGTTTGAGTGGTAGGGGATAGGCTAAGGGCGAAGTATTAGGGAATAGGACATGAGTCATGCCGAAGCCCAGCTCTGTAATCAGGGCTGGGCTTCGAGGCATCTCGTGGTAAGGTCTGCCCATTGGTCAAGGAGAAGAATTTCTTAAAGATTTGTTTACCGATCTTATGTTTCTGTGTTATAATTATAGGAAATAATTTAACAAAAATTAATTTTCAAATATATATATGCAAAACAAAAAGCACATCGTTCTTGTGTCATCCGTGGGAATCTTGGCTCTCATAAGCGGTGTAGTAATAGGGATGCAGGTAGCAACAAGTGCAAGTGGATCTCTCTCTACCACAAATGACCTTGGCACTGTGGTCAACCAAAATCTCTATGATAGTAAAGCTGATGTGTATATTAATGGTGGACCAGCCAACAATTGTGATTCTGGCTTACCTGATGGCGATTATTACTTCCAAGTTACCGATCCTTCGGGCAGTCCGCTTTTATCCACTGATGATATTACAAAACGTGAAGTAGCGGTTTCCGGTGGCGTAATAACTGGAAATGCTAATGCTGGGGATCATGCCTATGGTACTCAAACGGGCCCATGCAGTATGACGACGATCCAGATCATACCTTACAATGACACACCAAATCCGGCTGGTGAATATAAAGTCTGGATAACACCGGTAGGTAAATACGATACCAACCTAAGTGGTACTTTTGGCTTTATCAACAATGAAAGTAAAACCGACAATTTCAAAGTGAAGCTTGAGAATGCAGCGGAAATCCACGGCATGAAATTTCATGATCTCAATGCCAATGGTGTGAAAGATCAAGGTGAAGAAGGTCTTGCAGGCTGGACTATTGTATTGACTCTCCCTGATCAGAGCACAGAAGAGGTAGTCACTGGCCAAGATGGTACATATGAATTCACGAATCTTGTTCCTGGCGACTATATAGTTTGCGAAATGATTCTTGATGACAATGATCCTCAAACTCCTCCTTGGGTACAGACTGCACCAGCTGCCAATAATGGGTGCTACTTGATTACGTTAGTGAAGGGCGATAATAAAATTGACAATGATTTTGGAAATATTCAGACAGCTGAAATCCATGGCATGAAATTTCATGATAAGGATGCCGATGGTGTGAAAGATCAAGGTGAGGAAGGCCTCGAGGGCTGGACTATTGTGTTAACTCTTCCTGATCAGAGCACACAAGAAGATGTAACTGATCAATCTGGTAATTATGCATTTATTGGTCTTCTTCCCGGTGAATATACAGTTTGCGAAGTGATTCTGGATGACAATAATGTCAACACTCCTCCTTGGGTACAGACCGCACCGACTGACAATAATGGGTGTTACGTGATTACGTTATTGGAAGGCAATAACATCACTGATAAAGATTTCGGCAATATTCAGACCGCGGAAATCCATGGCAAGAAATTCTATGATGCGAACGCTAATGGTATCGATGACAATGAACTAGGCATAGCAAATTGGCAGATCGATCTCAGCGGTACTGCTATCAATAATAATCCAGTGAGTGAGTCAACGAATACCAATGGAAGTGGTGAGTTTTGGTTTATGGATCTTTTGCCCAGCTTGCCTAACTCAAATTCATACCTCGTTCAAGAAATAATCCCACCGAATAGCACATGGGTTGCGACTACGCCTACTTCAGTAAATCAGGCTGTGGTTGAGGGACAGGTAGTCACTGGCATCAAATTTGGCAATCTCTGTCTAGGAGCAGGTGGTGGCAAGACTCTTGGTTTCTGGTCGAATAAAAATGGTCAGACCCAGATGAATGATGGCGGTACTATGGTACCAGAGTTAGCATTATTGTCTGGTTTGAATTTAAGGAATGCTGCAGGTGCACACTTTAATCCTGCAACATATTCTAGCTTCCGAACCTGGCTACTCGGTGCTTCTGCAACAAACATGTCATACATGCTATCAGCACAATTAGCGGCTATGAAATTGAATGTAGAGGCGGGATTTGTGACTGGCTCTTCACTGGTTTATGCACCAGGTTTACTGCCATTTGCCCCAATTACTGGCTTGAGTGGAACAGGGTTCATAAGTATCAACAATTTAATGACTGCGGCAAATACCGAATTAGGACTCCATGGAACTGTGCTTGCTGGTTCACCTTATCGCAGCTATCAAGAAGCATTGAAGAATGCACTCGACCAAGCAAATAACAATCTCAACTTTGTTCAGAGCACTCCTTGTCCGGTCGTATATCCCGTATAACTACGCCAATTTCACTAAAAGGCCTTTCTTTTTGGTGATTTCAAAAACTTTCTTGAAGATCACAATAGCGAGAGCGAAATAGACAATATTGAGTGCCAGACCCCACCAGAAATGCATGGAAGAGAATGTGCCATTGGTTAACACCTGGCGCATTCCTTCAAATGAATGAGCTGTGGGTAAGAACCAAGCAATAGACTGAAGCCACTGGGGCAGAGCTGTTATGGGATAAAATACACAAGAAACTGGTTGCAAAAGACCGGCAAAACTCCAAGCTAAAAATTGTACTTTTGTGGTATAGCGTAGGATTAAAGCTGTGATACAAATCCCAACAGCAGCAGCAAAAAGTAACAGATTCAACACAAAGGGTAAAAATAAGATTAAATGGGGGAAAATGTTGAAGGAATAAAATAACAAGGCGAATAAAGAAGCTATGGAAGAACCGATGATTATTTTAAAAATACTTATCGATGCCACACCGACGAGATATTCCCATATCGTAATAGGAGTGGAGAAAATATTGAGCAGATTCCTGGACCATAGTTCCTCAAGAAAGGCTACGGCAAAGTCTCTTTGGAAAGAATAGAAAACGCTCCAGAGGATAATTGCTCCCATTAAGAAATTGATAATACTTGGTCCTAATGTATTATTTGTGGATAAGTAGAGAGAAAAGAAACCCCAGACAATTACATCGAGAATCGGCCAATAGAATACCTCAGTAGTCCGATCAATATTATGACGAACATCATAAAGATGTCTACGAATAACTGCTTTTATTCTGTGGATTTTCATAAACTCTTATCTTTAACAACCCTAAAAAACACTTCTTCTAGAGCTGGTTCTTTACGTTCTTCTTGCAATATTGCTTTAGTAATATCAATAGGTGATCCCTGTGCGATAATTTTCCCGTGATTTAAAAAGATAATGCGATCACACATCTTCTCTATTTCAACCATATTATGAGAAGTATAAAGAATCGTGGTTTTTTCTTGTTCTCTGATGCGAAGAAGTATTTCATGAGTCTGATGAGAAATCTCCGGATCAAGGGATGCTGTCGGCTCATCCAAAAGCAGTAGCTTGGGTTTGTTCAAAAGCGCCTTACATAAACCCACTCTGGTGTTTTGTCCAGAAGAGAGAGTACCTGTCGATTCATCTCGTAAATCAACAATTTCAAACATTTCTAATAATTCCTCAATTCTCTTTCGAGGATTTTCGATATTGTACATACAGGCAAAGACCATGAGATTTTCAAAGACAGTCAATCGATAGGGGAGAGCAACATAAGGGGAGGCGAAATTCATGTACTGTAAGATTTCTTCTCGATGCTTCTGAAAGCTTTTACCAAATATCAAAATCTCTCCTCCGCTGGGAGTGATGAGATCGAGGAGCATATGAATAATGGTCGTTTTTCCAGCGCCATTGGGCCCGAGAAGACCTATTATCTCTGCCTTATCCATCGTAAAGGATATATCATCCACTGCCGTAAAATCAGCGAATCGTTTTGTAAGGTTTTTTACTTCTACTACCATTAGAAAAAATTGGTTGTCCGTCCCAACGGGATCCCTTTGGGAAAGGGAGGCCTTCGGCCCGGGGAACATTAACTAAATTGGTTGCGGGGGTTGGACTCGAACCAACGACCTCAAGGTTATGAGCCTTGCGAGCTGCCAACTGCTCTACCCCGCGTTACGTAATGTGAATGATTCGCGTTGAAAAATACCACGAACTTTCAGAAGCACGTAAGGATTCTACTCACTTTTTATATTTCTGCAACCTATTTGGGGGTTATGCAAACTACTTTAATCCTAAGTGCCAAGCTATAAAACCATAGATATCAGCATACTGTTCAATCGCTTTTGACACAGAAGCGGCACCGCTGTGGCCAGCTTTGCGTTCCACACGCAGGAGAATAGGGTTTGCTGATTTGTTGGCTTTTTGTAAACGTGCAGTGAATTTATAAGCATGCAGGGGATGAACTCTATCATCGCCTTCGGCAGTAACAATAAGTATTGCCGGGTAATTAATATTATTTTTCACATTATGATAGGGACAATATTTCAAAAGATAAGAAAACATCTTGGGATTATCGGGATCTCCATAATCAGAGATCCAATGTCGGCCGCCATGGAACTTATGGAATCGCAACATATCGATGACGGGAGCTCCTACTACAATTGTTTTAAATAACTCGGGTCTCTGGGTGATCATTGCCCCAGTGAGCAGTCCGCCATTACTCCAACCAAAAGCAGCCAGATGATCACTATCAGTATATTTATTTTGGATCAGCCATTCTGCCGCAGCAATAAAATCATCAAATACATTTTGTTTATTTTTCTGCATGCCGGCTTTGTGCCATTTTTCGCCAAATTCTCCACCACCGCGGATATTGGCAATGGCATAGATTCCACCTAATTCCAAAAATGGTACACGTATAGCGCTGTATCGAGGAGTTTCACTAATATTGAAGCCACCATAGCCATAAAGAAGGGTGGGATTTTTACCATTCAGTCGAATACCTTTCTTATAAAGAAGCGACATCGGCACTTTGGTCCCATCCTTGGAGCGATACCATACTTGTTCAGCTCTAAATTTTTTGGCATCAAAATTAACCTTGGATTCTTTATATAGTTTTAATCGCTGAGTTTTCAGATTAAATCGATAGATCTGGAAAGGAATTAAAAAAGAGGTAAAACCCAAAAAGAGTTCGTTGCCTTCTGGTTCAGCTGTCATGCCTGTTAATGTGCCTAAAGGTGGTAAGGGGATTTTAGTTTCTGATTTTCCTTTTAAATCATAGGTTCGTAATGTTGATTGCACATTTTCTAATCTTTCTACAAACAACGTATCACTAACCGTTCGGGCAAATTGAATGGCATATTTGTCTTCAGGAATAATTTCTTTCCAAAATTTTCTACCCTTTTCTGCTGACTTAAGAGGAATAGTCATAATTTTCCAATTGGGAGCATTATGGTTAGTAAGAATAAATAGTTGATCGCGATGCATCCAAGTGTTGAATAGAGCATCAACATTTTTCACTACTGTCTGAAAATCACTTTTTGGTTTGTGAAGATCTTTGATATACAAATCATTCTGGGAAACCTTTCCACTCCAATCTTCAACTGAGATAAGCAAATAACGACCATCAAGAGAGGCTTCTGCAGAAGGATGAGCATCCTTGCTGATATTTTCACCAAAAACAAATGTATCATTTTTAAAATGATCACCGAGTTTATGATAATAAATCTTTTGATGTAATTTTTCTTCACCTGGCGGAGTGTTGTCAGCTCTTCTTGTATACCAAAAGCCTTTACCATTGGTATCCCAGATATACATGCCTGGATAAAGATCCGCAGGAATAAAATCTTTCAACTTTTTGCCAGTTTTAATGTTCAGTACTTGCAAAGAATCTTGATCATTACCTTGTTCAGATAATGCATAGGCTAGAAATCTCCCATCTGTCGATATTCTCCAAGACTTGAGAATAGTGGTTTTGCCCTTAGATAATGTGTTTTGATCAATAAGCACTTTTCTTTTGCCTTTCAGGCCTTTTTGCACATATAAAACAGGAAGATCTTGTTTCGCTTTTCTTTCACTGACAAAATAAAGTCCATTCTTAGGAAAGGGGACGCCAATCGTGTCAACCCTGAGAAGTTTTTCTGTGCGCTTGGCTATTTTCTTTCGCAGTCCAATTTTGTTGAGAAATGCTTGGGAATGTTGGTTTTGCTGATTGATCCATGTACTTACTTCTTTATCATTGTCTTTTTCCAACCAGCGATAAGGGTCATGAATAGTTTTCCCATGTAATTTCTCACGGAAATTTATTTCTTTAGTTGTTGGTACCTTTATTTTTTGCATGACTGATTGTGGAGTGGGGGAATATTATCATTCCAATCGGTTGTGGTAAATTTGAAAACATTTATAATGGCAGATGATTAATCCCTCGATTTCACTCGGGACAAGCTTTCCATTATGACCAATCCTCATCTCCATGAAGTCGTGATCACCGCCATCATCGTCAAAGATGATAAGTATTTGATTACTCGTCGTGCCAACACCAAAAAACGTTTTCCGGGCATGTGGACGGTGCCTGGTGGGAAGTTGGAAGTAGATGATTATAAAAAGTTACCCAAAGATACCAAAGAATATTGGTACAATGTTTTGGAAAAAACCTTAAGAAGAGAGGTAGGGGAAGAGGTTGGTATTGATATCGGTAATATCGAATATGTGACCAGTTTGGCTACCGTACATGCTGATGGGGCACCTTCTTTGGTTATTTCCTGTATGGCAGACCATGTTTCTGGGGAAATTACCTTGCAACCTGAAGAAACTGATCAGTTTGCTTGGGTCGATATCGAAGAAGCGAAGAAATATGAATTAATTGACGGTATTTTGGATGAATTAGTTGTTGCCGACAACAAACGTAAAGGTATAAGAGTGAAATGGCAAAAAGTAGTCCAGGCAGAGGTTACTATTCCTCAGGATGGCAAAGTAGCAAGATAAAAACATTGCAGCTTAGCCAGAACACTATATATTGGATGGGATTAATCTTACCCAATCATGTACTTCAAAATAATCAGTATTGTGGCTGTTAGTAGTTTGCTTATCGCTTGCGATTATTCAGCAACTCCACAAAGTACTCCGGCTCCTCAAAGTACAGCCAAAGCTGATGTGACTGTCGAGATTACGAAAGACGGTTTTAGTCCTGCCAGTATCACTATCAACAAAGATCAAACCGTAGAATTTGTAAATCGTGATTCAGCATTGCATTGGCCAGCTTCAGCTATGCATCCTACACATTCTCTCTATCCTACAAAAGGAGGGTGTATCGGCAGTACATTTGATGCTTGTCGCGGTTTAAGAAATGGAGAAAAATTTGTTTTTACATTTGATCAAGTAGGTACATGGAAATACCATGATCATCTGAATATCACTAAATTTGGCAGTATTGAAGTAAAATAATACTTTTAAGACAAGGAACTGAGGCTGTATATCCTTTCATATTCAGCCTTGGTGAGAGGACTCACAGATAATCTTCCTTGTTTGACCAAAGCTATTTTCTGTAATTCGGGTTGTTCTTTGATAAGAGCGAGACTGACAGGGTGCTTAAGCTTTTCTTTCATTTGTATATCAACACAAACCCAATCTTCCCCAGGACTTGTTGGATCGGGATATGGACCTTTGGTTACCTCAGCAATGCTCATAATCTGTTTTTCTTTACCGCTGTGATACAGAAAGCATAAATCACCTTTTTTCATGGCCCTCAAATTGTTTCTAGCCTGAAAATTACGCACACCGGTCCAAGCTGTAGATTTGTCACGTTCTAGATCGTGGCAACTATAAGCGTCGGGTTCTGTCTTGAGTACCCAATATTGCATAGAGGAGAATGATAAGAAGCTACTTGAATAGAACTACATTCGTCAGTAAGATGCAAACGTTTTCTGCATTTGTGCCACTTTAGCTCAATGGTAGAGCAATCGCTTTGTAAGCGAAAGGTTGTCGGTTCAAGTCCGACAAGTGGCTCCACTTTCCCTATCTTCTTCAGGGAAATTTTTAGTATTGGCTTTTGTATGAGCTTTCCAACTACCGATAATTTCTCGGCGGTTCGATCGGAGCAGATTCGGAATTCCCGAATTTTGTACTAGTGAGATATTTTCTCAACAGCAAGGCATTTTTTAGTAATATCAGGATTTTCGATATTGGCTCTAACAAAAGAACCACCGAGGAATACTCGGTGGTTCGCGTTCTGATATGCCATCTTGTTTCTACCTCGAATGTGAACGAGGTTGACTGAATCGTGAATTGCTGTCTCTAAATTTTTTCTTGGGTGCTGAAGATCCACTTGACCACGATCTTTCGCCGCCTTCTTTGCGATCGCCGAATGAACGTTTAGCGGGACCTCGAGAAGACCAAGAACTTTGTCCACCTTCCTTGCGGTCGCCGAATGAACGTTTAGCAGGACCACGAGAAGACCAAGATCTTTCGCCACCTTCTTTACGATCACCGAATGAGCTTTTAGCAGGACCTCTGGATGACCAAGAGCTTTGTCCGCCTTCTTTACGGTCGCCGAATGAACGTTTAGCGGGACCACGAGAAGACCAAGAACTTTGTCCGCCCTCTTTGCGATCACCAAATGAACGTTTAGCAGGCCCACGGGAAGACCAAGAACTTTGTCCGCCTTCTTTGCGATCACCAAATGAACGCTTAGCTGGTCCACGAGAAGACCAAGAACTTTGTCCACCTTCTTTGCGATCACCGAAAGAACGCTTAGCTGGACCACGGGAAGACCAAGAACTTTGTGGACGATCTGGTTTATCTGCAAACGTGCTCTTTTCTTTATCGGTCATGGCTGATTCTGGCATGTATTTATTCTCTGATCTATCAAATGAACTCTTTTCTCGACTGGGTCTGTACTCAGATTTACGCTCAGATGAATATCCTGAAGATCGATGAGAGCTGCTGCCTCCGCGGCTAAATGGTCGCTTTCCGCCAAAACCTCCTCTGCTTCTACCGCCATCATCTCTTTCATAAGAAGATTTTTTATCTGACAAACGGAGTTCTGGTAATGTCTCTTTTACGGTTGCGGCTGGTATTGCTTTACGAGTGAGACGCTCAATTCTACGCACAAGTTGTATTTGATTGGGCATGGCAAAAGAAATGGCTTTGCCTTGTTTTCCGGCGCGGCCGGTACGACCGATACGATGTACATAATCTTCAGGATTTTCGGGAAGATCATAATTGATTACTAATTCAATATTGCTGACATCGATGCCACGAGCGGCAATGTCAGTAGCTACGAGTATGCGATAACGTCCAGAGCGAAAGCCATCCATAGCTTGTTTTCGTTGTGATTGGGAACGATTGGAATGGATTTCTGCTGCTGAATGACCAAGATCTTTTATAAATGCAGCTACTCTTTTGGCGCCATGTTTTGTTCTGGTGAAAATGAGCACTACTTCTTGATATTCAGCTAATAATTTTTCTAACAATTGTGATTTGGCAAAGTTCTTGATAATGAAGAGTTCTTGTGTCGTTTGACTAGCCAATGTGCCTTGAGGTGCGATCTCAATACGAATCGGGAGTTTCATATGACGTTTCATAATATGAGCGATTTCTGGTGGCATGGTCGCTGAGAACACCATAGTTTGGCGCTCTGTAGGCAGAGCTCGTAAAACCTTTTCAATTTGAGGAGCAAAACCCATATCAAACATACGATCTGCTTCATCGAGAACTAATACATTTACATTTTGAAGAGACAATGTTCTTTGTTCTAAATGATCGAGTAAACGTCCTGGAGTAGCGACGATGATTTGAGGGTGCAGAGAAAGTTGTTTTCGCTGAAGACCAAAAGGTGCACCGCCGATAAGAACGGCTACTCTGACACCAAGTGAAAATGATACGTCTTTTAAAACGCTTTCGATCTGCAGTGCCAATTCACGAGTAGGGACTACAATCAATGCTTGTTTCAGTTTTTTTTGACCGATATTCTCGATCATAGGTAAGCCAAAGGCCAAGGTTTTACCGGTGCCGGTTTGGGCAATGCCAATAATATCCTTACCTTCTAAGGCTGCAGGAATACATTGTGATTGAATTGGTGTTGGTGTAATTAATTTACGTTTCTGTAAATTAGCTTTTAGCCCATGTGAAAGAGCTAAGTCATCGAAACTAGGAACTGTGGTGTTCATAAAAATGGAAAAAGGGTTATAAAATGTACAAGTTCCAACAATCATGGAAATGTACGCCCTTTTCCTCCATTGTCGAGTATTGCACTGAATCGCACTTTACTTGATTTCCAATGAATTGACAAGACTTCAAGAGCATTATAGAATTCTCTTTCAAATTATTACTACTTATAATCACCTATATGCCAGGTTTTGGTCATAGTCATAGCGTGGAACAGCGACACGGAAATACCCATGGTCACCGTCAACGATTGGCAAAGCTCTTGGGTTTTCGTCAGTATTTAAAAGCCCCAGAATTTCCACTCGCAACTAGGGGGCTTGAAGGTATGCGAATTGCCAATACTGTTTTAAAGGATAGCAAAGCCCGAGGAATTTTGATTGGGGGACTGAGTGAAGAGATCTGGAATCAACGTTGTACAGAAGAAAAGCTAGCACATCACAAGGATGTCGATGTTATGGTTATTGATCCAGTAGAAATTGATAAATTTGAAGGTGGTATTGATTGGTGGTTGTCCAGTACTGAGACATTGATTTGGCAAGATCACTCTCATTATCCTGTTCAAGAGAAACCGGTAACTTCTTTCTATAATGGCAATGGTGCAATGCTCAATTTCGGTGCAACATTAGGCTCTTATTATGATGTGGTCTTTCGTGGACGTCGAGAGCTGGAGCCAGGACTTTATATTCCTGATCATGAATGGGTTGTGGATATGCGAGTTGCCGAGCTTTTGGCAATGGTTGACCATGAGGAAGTAGATTACAAAGCGTTAAGAACCAAAATAAGAAAAGGCATTCAAACTGCTGTTCCTAAATTTATTCTTTCGGAGTTTAAGGAATCTATACTTTCTCGCAAATATAGAACACCTCCTGATTCCTCAAATAGAGAGCATGCCCTACATATAAAAGAATTTTCATCCAGATTGTTGTCAGCTTTGCGTGGAGAAACTAGCGAAAAAGGAGGAACAGTGCAGCCAACCCCACAATAATTCGATATCCAGCGAAAAGATTGAGTGGATGCTTCTTGAGAAATGTCAGTAAGAAATGAATAGAGATGAGGCCGACAATAAAAGAAAGTAATGTGCCGATAGTCAGTTCCAAACCTACTCCCTGAGGCAAGCCGTCATTGAGTATGTCGAGAAGTTTTTTGGCTCCGGAAATAGTGATAATCGGAATCGATAAATAAAAAGAAAATCGTGCTGCAGTTTCCCGAGAAAATCCTTGCGCCATGCCCGCCATGATTGTGGCTCCAGAACGTGAGAATCCAGGTATGAAGGCTAAACATTGAGCAATGCCTATCCTTATACCATGTTTTACATTAATTTTGCCCACTTCTTGTTTGCCTTTGGCGAAATATTTTTCTGTACCAATGAAAAGCAATGCTCCAATAATGAGTACCCAGGCGACAATCGTAGGAGAACGTAAATAACTATCAATATATTCTTCAGCGAGTAAACCAACAATCAGCGCTGGTACCGTTCCTAAGAGAATGGCCCAAGCTAAGTTTCTTTTCTTATGAATAAAATCTTTAAGCAATTGCCACAATTCCGGTGCAAAATAAATGTATACAGCTACAATAGTTCCCAATTGCAAAATGGCATCAACTGCTAAAGGATAAGGAGTAGTAAGATTGAAAAAATGTCGCGCCAAAATCAAATGCCCTGAGGAAGAAATAGGCAGGAATTCAGTAAGTCCTTGAAGTACGCCAAGAAGAATGAAATTGAGCATCTTCTAAATGTATCGAATCAAACCTGCAACAATGTTTTGTAGGCGCTTTTGAATATCAGTAGAAGTAATTTCTTTCTCATCGCTAACATTCGCTGGCTTGCAAGGTATAGGGAAAGCAGTCGCTTCATACATAAGTACTTTACTAACATCTGCAGCAGCAGCATACGTACCTCTTTGACCACCTGACCCAATCAATAAGCCAAATGGTTTTTGACTCATACCCTCACAACAAATATCGAGAAAATTTTTCAATACTCCAGACATGCTATAAGAATACACTGGCATAGCTATGAGATAACCATCGGCGTCTTCAATCTGTTTATGAGCTTTTTGCATATCTTCATTGTATTCTTCGAGATCTCGGCCATCACAAAACTCCAGTTTAATCTCTCGCAAATCGAGTACCTCAATAGCAATAGACTTTTCTTTTTTGAGCATTTTGATTGCATTGTCAGCTAACTTGGCACTGAGTGAATCAGGACTGAGAGAACTTTTAATAATGAGAATGGTTTTCATAGTAGATGTTTAAAAATGCGGGAACGGCCTGCCATGTACCTGAGCTATTTCTTATACTCATCCTTTGAGTCCAACCGTTACAAGATAAGAATGAGGATAAGGATTAGGATGAGACTCGTCCCGCAGTTGCGGGACTCGTGGTGGGCCCACCTGGATTTGAACCAGGGACCAACTCGTTATGAGCGAGCTGCTCTAACCACTGAGCTATGGGCCCGAAGAGCACACACAATATAATCAACTTTGAAAAGATTTCAAAGGATTTTCCTGATGGTTGTGTTATGGATCAGTGATTTCATTTGAATAATGGCAATCTCATTGAGCCGAATGAGACGATCACTCTGATTAAGTCCTTGTCGTATGAATTCAGCATTGAGCGATTCCAGATTGGTAAGACAGACCAATTGTGCTGCTTGGGCATAATCACGAATATTACCTTCGAGTTTGGGATTCTTGTCTCGCCATTCTTTCGCTGTTAAACCAAAAAGAGCTTTGTTTAATAAATCTGCTTCAGTAGCATAAATTTGTTGAATTTTGATAGAGAGTCTAAGAGGAATTAAATGCTCTTTTACCGCATCAGTATGTATTCGATAGTTGATTTTTG
>CAZGLA010000151.1:0-2171 GCA_964526575.1 uncultured Candidatus Peribacteria bacterium
AATGAAACACGACTCTTGGAATATCTGGTTGGCTTAGATAAAGAATACGTGTGTACGTTTCGTCTAGGGGCGACTTCAACCACTTATGACAGTGAAGGAAAAATCACTGAAATAGCGAATGCTCCACAGATAACAGAATCACAATTGAAGAAAGTTTTACGAGAATTTACTGGTGATATTTATCAAACACCGCCACTTTTTTCAGCGGTAAAGATTCAAGGCAGAAAGGCGTATGATTATGCTCGCAGTGGTGAGACAGTGAATATTCCCCAACGTTTAATTAGCATTTTTAGTTTAGAGTTAACTGAGTTCAAGTATCCGGACGCAACAATCACCGTTCACTGCGGTTCAGGCACTTATATACGTTCACTCGTGCATGATATCGGCCAACGCTTAAATAGCGGTGCTTATGTTACTAGCCTTGTGCGCACTTCCATTGGCCCTGCGAACTTGAGTGAGGCAATCGACTTGGATAATTTTGGTAAAGACAGTTCGAGTATTCCATTTTCGAAACTCAAACCAGACTTACTGACCTATGAACTGAACGAAGAAGAATATGCCAATATCAAACAAGGAAAGAGTATTTTAGTAATAGGGAAAAAGGACCTATCCGGCATGATTTTGGGAACTAAAGATGGTATCATCGTTTCGGCTCTAGTATATGATAAAGATAGCTCACAGCTTCGCCCCAAGAAGAATTTATGATCATTCTGCTTTATTACAAATACGTCGATATTCCCAAGGCACACTCTCTTATGCGAGAGCAAAAAGCCTTGTGCAATCGTCTGCATCTCAAGGGTCGTATTATCATTGCCAAGGAAGGCATCAATGGCACAGTTTCCGGTACCAGGGAAGCAACAGATGAATACATGAAGGTAATGCATGAAAAGCCCGAGTTTAGTGATTTAGAGTTTAAATTGGGTGAATCAGGTGAGCCTTCGTTTCCTAAGCTCAGTATTAAAGTTCGTTCAGAGATTGTTTCCCTCTATGCACCGGTGGACGTTAAAAATACCGGTACTTATATAGAACCAGATGAAATGTATGAGATTCTAAAAAACGACCAGGATGTGGTGATCCTGGATGCGCGCAATAATTATGAATCTAAAATTGGTAAATTTAAAAATGCCATTACCCCAGACATTGAGAACTTTCGGGAGCTACCAAAAGCCTTGGAAAAATTAGAGCACTTAAAAAACAAGAAGATCATCACCTATTGTACTGGCGGTATTCGCTGTGAAAAAGCATCAGCGTACATGAAACAAAAAGGGTTTAAAAATGTCTATCAACTGCATGGCGGCATTGTGAAGTATATCCAGAAATATCCCGAATTTGGTTTCGATGGGAATTGTTATGTTTTTGATGGTCGCATTTCCGTCAAAGCTAATGATAATATCCTTTCCGAATGTGAATACTGTCACATTAAAACTGCGCGCTATATCAATTGTGTGAACGATATCTGTCATCGGCAAATCATCTGCTGTGAAAAGTGCGAAAAAGAACATGATGGCTTATGCTCAGTCAAGAATCATGAGCTGATCGCTGTTTAAACATATGAAAATTGCTCTTGTTGTCGATCATTTCCAAGGTAAGGGCGGCGCAGAACGTCTAGAAATGACTTTGGCTGAAAAATTAGCAGCTGATGTTTTTACCGGTTATGTTTTGAATGAAAGTTTCAATTTGGCCCATCTGAAAGTGAAGACTGTCTTTCGAAGAATGAATAGTCCCTTCATTCGCTATTTTTTTCAGAGACAAGCATTTCGGAAAATCGGTGCTGAATTGGCTCAATACGATGTGGTTATTTATTTCGGTAACAGCTTAGACAGTGCGCCCTTACTTCCTAAAACCACGAAGAAAGTTCTGTATTGCCATACTCCTCCCCGTCACATTTATAATGATCGGGAATATTATTTAGGTAGATTTCCTTGGTACATTCGACCGTTTTATCAACTCTATACTTGGATGTACAAAAGAAATTATGAAAAGCTCCTCAAACACATGGATAGTATCGTGAGTAATTCAGAGAATGTGCAGCAAAGACTCAAAAAATATACCGGTTTCGACAGTACGGTTGTTTACCCTCCTTGCAATATTAACCGTTTCGTTTGGCGCGGCCAGAAAGATTATTATTTATCATTCAGTCGCCTAGAAGAAGTAAAAAGAGTTGATCTTAT
>CAZGLA010000152.1:0-2285 GCA_964526575.1 uncultured Candidatus Peribacteria bacterium
CAATCTTCCTTTCCGCGCTAAACCATCTATTATGCAAGTAGTTTGTAAAGATATTGGTACTTTTCATGACGAGACGGGTCAATTGCAAGACCCTCAGGATGTCACAGTTTTGGGATTAGCCCATCTTGCTTTGGAGCTGGCTGGCGAAGAAAGACTTATTGATCGCATTTTGCGTAAAACATTACAAATGATGAGAAACTAACGACTACCCATATGAAAGAGAAGAAAAAGTCAGTACGTAAAGAACGTTCAGTAGGTGCACAAGATCTTGTGCACCTACTATCAGAAATGCTCATAGCCGGTGATGAAGAAGTCACCAGTATATTAGAGAGAGTCAAACATCATCCTAAAGAAGCGATTACCTTGGTCGTACCCGCTCAGGCCAAACTCTTCCAGAGCCTGATTCATTTGAAATTGCTGTATAAAGAAGCTTTGTCTCTGGACAAAATCGTCACTATTGCCTCGAGCAGTGAATCTGGTTTAACACTCGCTGCCAATACGGGATTTCCTACCGAATATCGTAAAGATATGGAAATGGCGAAGCCGGCAAAAAGCGGAAGTCTTTTAGACAAGAAAAAATTGGTCAATGTCACAGAAAAAATCGACAGTGCTACATTCATGATGCCGGCGCCCGGTAAAAGAATTATCAATCTCTTCTTTGGTGTTGCGGTATTAGTCTTTGTTATCATCGCTTATTTTGTACTACCCACCGTAACTATCGCTATCACCCCTGAAATCAAAGTGGAAAAACCTTTAGAGCGTATTACTCTGGCAGACAATGATCGTAATAGTGCGGAAATTGCTCTTAGTAATGGTGCTATGGTATCCACTTTCCCCATATCCACTGAAGTTGAGTTAACGAAGACGTATCAAAGTACCGGTGTCAGTTCCAAAGGCAATAATGCTTCCGGGGAAATGACCATTCACAATGATGGTCCAGCTACCCAATTGCTCATTGCTCGCACCCGTTTCCGCTCACCTGATGGAATAATATTCCGCATTCAAAGTGCTGTCAGTGTGCCAGCCAAAGGAACGACTACTGCTCAGGTAACGGCTGATCCTATCGATGATAAAGGCCAAGTCAGTGGCGACAAAGGTAATGTACCAATCAATACTCGTTTCACATTACCTGCGCTCAAAGGTGAATATAAAGATCTAATGTATGGTACCAATGAAAAACCTTTCACCGGTGGTACCACTGAAGAAATTCGTACTATAGCCACCCAAGATATTGCCAGCGCCAACAAAGATATAATTGATCAACTCAACAAAATTGCTGTGCAAAAATTACAAGAGCGTTTGGACCAAGAAAATGGCAGCCAAGGAAAATCTCTTACATTATTTAATAATGACAAGACCACCAAAACCGAGGTATTAGCCACAGAAATTAAAGATGGTGCTAAAGCTAGTGATGTCAGAGAAAACTTCCAAGCGTATGGAAAAATTCGCGTCAGTAGTATCGTCTTCAATCGTCTGGATGTATTGAAAGTATTGGACCGTAAACTCAGTAGCATGCTCAGTCCTGATTTGCGTATTGCTTCATATGACTTGAGTGGTATGGAATTACAATTTGTGGAACAAGATGTGCGGGGTGCCCAGATCAAAGTAAATGTCACCATGCCTTACCGCCTGGAATACAGCTTCAAACCGGACTTCAATGAAAGAATAGAGAATCAGATTATCGGCATGTCACTGACCGATGCTGAGAAATACTTAAATAGTCTGGAATCTATAGCGGAAGCAAAAGCTAGCGCTTGGCCGTTTTGGGTAAATAGCATACCGGGCTTAAAGAGCAATATTCATATCGACATACGCAGCTCTTAATTATGGGAAAGATTCTTGCTCTTGATTTTGGTCTGAAACATATAGGCACAGCTATCAGCGATGGGAGTAGAACTTTTGCATTTGCCAGGGAAAAGATATTTAATGACCGTAATATTTTTCCCAGCTTAGCCAAGCTTATTGCTGACGAAAAAATAGTGGAAATCATCATCAGTAAATCCTCAAGTAACGAAGTCAGGGAAGCTAGTGAAATTTTTGTAAAAGATTTGCAAGAACATATTCCTATTCCTGTTATCTTCTTAGATGAAATGTTTACCACCAAACTAGCGCTCAAAATTCCTTTAGCCTTAGGGATGAGCAAGAAAAAAAGAGAAGCCTTTGATGATCATAGCGCCGCTGCTGCTTATCTACTGGAAACCTATTTGGAAAGCCAGAAATCATGAGACGCTTTTTTCGCTTTAGGCGCAAATCCAAGAAATTGAAACGGGAAACAGAATTTCGTA
>CAZGLA010000153.1:0-4352 GCA_964526575.1 uncultured Candidatus Peribacteria bacterium
AATGTCTTTTTCAGTAGCGGCCATCCTCAAAGTGGAGGTAACTTAGGCGTGCAGAAGTCCACTGACGGTGGTGTGACATGGGCTAAGCTGAGTAATGGTGTCGATGGTCCGGTTGATTTTCATGCAATGACCATTAGCACGGCTGACGCCAATACACTCTATGGTTGGAGTCAGCATGGGGCTTCATTTCAAAGAAGCAGTGATAGTGGTAAGACATGGGAAAAATTATCAGCCAAGGGACTAGCTAATGTGGTGAGTTTGATCAGTCATCCGCGACAGGCAGAATCTGTGTTTGCTGCAACAACGAAAGGAATTATGATCAGTGAAGACAGAGGCAACTCCTGGGAAATCGTCTCCGATCTTTTAAAAGATGCTCTTGTTTTCGACATCGCCATCGATTATCAGTATCCTAATCAATGGTTGTCGTATTCAGATGAATTGGGTTTAGCCTCCAGTAAAGATAACGGCAAAAGTTGGCAAAAAGTTGATTATGATTTTGGGGATGAAAAATTAATCCATATTGCTTTTGCGCCTTCAGATTCTACTATTGTGTATGCAGTGACGGATAAGAATCATATTTACAAGAGCAATGATGGCGGGAAAACTTGGAAAAAGGTTTTTTAATTCTAATTCTAATTTTACATTTTAAACTTTTAACTTTAAATTCTTGCGCACCGCGCAAGTTAGGAGTATATTTTCTCCGGTTTAGGTTCACCAAACAGTTCCGTGCCCGTCCGTTTAGGAAGGATTCAAGGTCTGCGGTGTCGATCTATCAACCGCATACTTTTAACCCTATATGCTGTGCCTACAAATGAAAACGTGTTTAAATTGTTCGTGGGAGGTATTCCTTATTCTATGACCTCTGACCAGGTTCAAGAATTGTTCAGTAATGCTGGTCAAAGAGCATTTCCTGATAAACCTGAATTGAAGGTCTCTTCTGTCTACTTACCTGTAGATCGTATGAATAACAATCGTCCTCGTGGTTTCGGCTTCGTAGAATATGAAAACGAAGAAGATGCTAAAACGGCGATGAGTTTGTTCGATGACTATGAAGTTGACGGTCGTAAACTCAAAGTGAACGAAGCTCGTCCAAAAGACGATAGAGAGTAAAACTTTTCTAGTAATTTACTTAATATATATGGCACGACGATGTGATCTTACCGGCAAACATCCAGGCAGTGGAAATAATCGTCCTTTTTCTTTGAAAGCGACGAGAAGACGTTTCTTGCCGAATTTACAGAAACGTCGAGTTCTCATCGGTCCGGGCCAATATATGAAACTCAAGGTATCTACAAAGGCTTTAAGGACTCTTTGTAAGGACTTTGTTTAAAGTCTGTGCCTACCTCTCCCGATAAAATTCATATTGGTTATGTTCTAACCAGTGACTTTATCGAGGGAATTCAAGTGCGCATCACCGATCCGGAGTACATGAAACAGCTTCGTATCGGTCAATTGCTTGTGATCGAACAAGAAGATGGCGATATTATTTATGCTCAAGTAGAGAATCTTCACACTGATTGGCATAAAGATATTCGCGAATTAAATATGCCCAGCAGTATTCCGACACGACCGGGGCTCATGCAGAAATTATTCATCGAACATGACATTTTGCTAAAAGCAGTGAAGGTTTATCGATCCGGTAATTTGCTCGCTATGAGGTCTATTCCTCTACCGGGAAATAGCGTTCGTTTTGCTTCTGACGAGGACATTAGTCAGATTTACGGTCCGAGAGATGCGGAGCATTTGTATATTGGCGAACCTCTAGAAATGTCTTCGCCCGTCGTCATGAATGTGAAGAGATTCATCGAACGCAGCAATGGTATATTCGGTAAATCCGGCACAGGTAAATCATTCTTGGCTCGTATCATTTTGTCTGAGTTAATTAAAAGTCAAAAAGTAGCGACGCTTATTTTTGATATGCACAATGAATATGGTTGGGAATCGATGAGTGAACAAGGCCATGTCAAAGGACTGCGTCAGCTGTTTCCTCAACAGGTGCTGATTTTTACTCTCGATGAACAATCTTCCAAACAGCGTGGTGTTCAGCCTGATCATGTCCTGAAAATTTCTCCAGAAATGATTACCGTTGATGATATCGCTATGCTGGCTGATGAGCTGGATTTATCGCAAGCCATGCTCGATGCTATGGAAATTATTTACAAAAAAGAAGGACGAAATTGGTTAAAAAGAATTAGCACTCTTGATCCAATGGCTATCAAGAATCAAGCCGAATTTTATGGAGTGGTCGAGGGTAGTTTACAGGCTCTGTATCGCAAGTTGAATCGCATCATGTCCCTTCCTTTCTTAAAAGAAGGTGAAGATACTTTGTCGACATTATTTATGGCTTTGGAGTCTGCAAAAACGATTACCTTGGAATTTGGGCATTATAATAATCTCGTGACCTATATGTTGGTCTCCAATCTCATTACTCGCCACCTTCATAGTCGCTATGTCAAAGCAACAGAAAAATTCATCAATAGCCGAAATGTTGCTGATAAACCGGTGCCACTCATGATTGTGGTCGAAGAAGCCCATAAATTCCTCCAAGGTCGTGTCGCCCGCAATACGACATTCGGGACCATTGCTCGCGAGATGCGTAAATACTCGGTTACTCTACTCATTATCGACCAACGACCATCTTCCATCGATCGCGAAGTTTTGTCCCAATTAGGCACGAGAATTGTAGCGATGCTGAATGATCCTGATGATATAGATGCCGCTTTCACTGGAGTTTCCGATCGCGGCATGCTCAAAAACTGGTTAGCTACACTGGATACCAAGAAACAGGTATTGCTCCTCGGTCATGCTATCCCCATACCAACTGTCGTCCGTGTCCGTGATTACAATGAAGAATTTTATAAATCCATGATCACTGATACCGATAAAGGTGTGAAGGAATTGTTTGGCTAGAAAGTTTTTTCTATTACTAAAGGTGATAGTTCTTCATAGAAACGATAGGTGACACAACACATATCATTGATGCCAGTTGTTAATTGACCTTGAATGATATGTTCGGCATCTTTTAACTGTGTTATTGCTTCGGTAATAAGCTTTTCATGATGAGCTTCTGCTCCCGCTTCTCCTGCATGTTCTGCCAAGTAATGCGTTTCTGGATCAGTGAGACTTACTTGATAATGTCCGCAGTCCACAAAGGCTTCTACTTCACCAGGAATGATATTTTGATTGGCTAATATCTCAAGTGCCAAAGTAACGCCGAGATTGTAAGGAATATTTTTAGGATCAAGAGATTTCCTTACAGCAAAGATTTGTTCCATTTCTTGTAATGAAGGAATTGTGTCTAGCTTAAATACTTTTTTTAGCTGTGAACAGGTGATAGTTTTACCGATGAGATATTGAGCCATGGTTTCTAATTCTTTGCCATGACCAGCTTCGCTGGCGATGATGGATTCCATATTGTCCGCTGTCTGAGTTAATCCAGCAGTACGTAAGCTGGGAATGAAGTTATGTCCGGGACGAGTAAGTGCACAATATTTTCCCATATGTCTCCAGAAAGACTTCATGCTTTCCTGGTCGAGTTTTTGATATGCTATTTGTTTGTATATTGGATGCTCGAATACAGGATGAGTGTTTAAACCTTTCATAAGAAGAGTTAGTTAAAACACAAATTGTATTCGTTTTACTTGTACTTTGTAGAGCTTTAAGGCTATTTACTGAAATGGATTGCTTGTATGTGTAAAATAATCTTTTACATGTATGTTATAATTGTTAGGTAACAGAAATTATGATATCTAAGAAAGACTTTGAAAATCAGGAGAATAGTTTGCTCAGGGTATTGGTGGAAATTGGCCTTAGTAAGCAGGCTGCCAGGCTGTACGTTCTTTCATTACAAAAAGGGCCTGCTCAAATAAGCAGTCTTGCTCGGGACCTGCATATTTCTCGACCAAGTGTTTATAAATTGATACAAGAATTACAAAAAAGCGGTCTCGTAGACAGCTCATACAAGCGTTATCAGAGATCTTTTATGGTCAGTTCCCCATCAGTGATCAATCAATTGCTTGCCCAAAGAACAGAAAAGATAGAGGAGATTCAAGCTGGGTTTACTGCGCAACTCTCAAGTTTACTGAAGAATTATCAGCAAGGAAATGTTCCCAGTAATTTCCGTATTATCGAGGGCGAAAAAGACTTTGTAAAACTTTTCTTTCAAATATTGGATGAAGAAAAAGAAATGATTGAATTTTGTGGTTCTTTTGCGGATTTTATTGGTTTTCTCTCCTGGAAAGAGGATATACGCTGGATCAAAAAACGTAATAAATTGGGAATTAAATTAAGAACCTTATTGCTTCCCAGTGAAGATGCCCGTATTTTGCAAAAGAATGATGCCAAAGAGTTAC
>CAZGLA010000154.1:0-9183 GCA_964526575.1 uncultured Candidatus Peribacteria bacterium
TAGACGGATTATAGCATTGAGATTCCTCGACAAAGCTCGGAATGACAATGCTAGTTAAACAAACTTACAATATCCTTATAGGTGATTGTCACCATGAAGAGGAGCAAAAGCGCCATTCCGACCAGATGAATTTTTCCTTCCATAAGTTTGTTAAACCTCTTACCGATGAGCGCTTCCAAAAGGACAAAAATGAGACGACCACCATCGAGAGCGGGAAAAGGGATGATATTAATCGCCGCCAAGCTAATTGAAAGTAGGGCGAGGAGCTGCATGAAAGGGATAATGCCAACTTTAGCGACTTCCGAAGTTATCCGGAAAATACCGATAGGGCCCGTGACCTCGGAGCTTATTTCTAAATTGCTAAATAATCCTACGAGTAATTTACCTAGGCCTTCGAACGTATCAAAGAGCACATCGAAACTATCGCTGATGCCATAATAAACCGCTTGGGTGAGAGGTAATTGCACTGGATTAATCTTGATAGCATCCGCATAGGCAATACCTAAGGTCTGATCGGCAGGGACAGGTGGTAGGGTAAGCGTGATATTTTCTTCACCATTAACTAATTCTAAAGTGATGCCTTTGGGCTTGGCTTCTTCCAAAACGCTTTTAAACTGCTCACTGGAAGTGATCAAAGTACCATTAACCGCTCGTATAGTAGTTTCTGCTGGAATTGCATATTTCTCGGCAATGGAATCTTTTTTAATTTCATAAATGGCCACTCCGTGTTTTTCTAAGGCTTGCTCAAAGAGAGGTGAACCAGGAATGAGTGGTTGCATGCCAATGAGGTAGCCGCTCGTAAGCAGAATGATTGCTAGTAACATATTCATGAACACACCGGCACAGAGAATGAGGGACTTTTGCCACCAGGTCTTGGCCTCAAAATGTTCCGGGTTTAAAGGGGCTTTGGCTGAACTTACTGGAGCAAAGTCATTTTGGCCGTACATTTTGACATAGCCACCGAAAGGGATAGCATTGATAGCATAGGTAGTATGGCCTCTTTTGATCGACCAGAGCTTGGGAGGAAGACCGAAAGCAAATTCATCCACGCGCACACCAAAGCGACGGGCAACCCAAAAATGTCCTAGTTCATGAACGAAAACTAAAATTCCAATTAAAAAAAGGAAAGTGACTAACTGAAAAACAAAACTAAAGATTGTTTCTAACATCAGTAATTATATAGTCATGATTTCAGCCGATTTATTTTCTACCATTTCATCGATACTTTTATTGTGCTGATCAATAAGTTTTTGCATTTCTTTTTCCACATAAAAGTAAATATCTTCAGAAATAGTACCGGCTTCTTTTTCCTTTTTAACGTCTGTCAGACCTTCATGACGTGCATTACGGAGAGTTATTTTACCTTCTTCAGCCAATTCTTTTAAGGTTTTGATAAGTTCCTTTCGTTTCTCCTCTGTAGGCTTCGGAATAGCGATACGGATCATCAGACCATCACTCTGTGGATTAAGTCCCAAGGGTGAAGTGATGATGGCTTTTTCAATTGTAGCTACGAGACCTTTGTCCCAGGGCTGAATGCTGATAGTACTGGCATCAGGAGTATTTATAGTCGCAACACTTTTTAACGTCATCATACTGCCATAGCTTTCCACCATGAGATTTTCGACAAGAGCGGGGGAGGCGCGTCCGGCTTGTATTTTAGTGAACTCACTCTTCAAATGTTCGATTGCTTGCTTGGTAGCGGTTTCTAGCTTTTGTATGGAAGGATGCATAGATAAATTAGTTAATAGTTATGCTGGTGATTTTGATATCTTTCACGGGGCGGCTCTTTAATTGAGGATTGTTTGTGATGGTTGGTACAGTGACTATTTTATCAACGATTTCCAATCCTTCAATCACTTTACCGAAGACAGTGTGAAGATTATTGAGATGGTCATTGCTGACAACATTGATAAAGAATTGGCTGCCATTGGTGTTGGGACCACTATTGGCCATGGCTAAAGTTCCTCGCTCATTGGTGAGTCCCTGGACGAACTCATCAGCGAACTTGTATCCCGGCCCACCACGACCATCATTATAGGGATCATCATCTTTCGAATTAGGATCTCCTGTCTGGGCCATGAAATTGGGAATGACGCGATGGAAAAGTACGCCATCGTAAAATTTGTCATTGGTTAATTTCACAAATTTATCCACTGTATTGGGAACTTTGTCTTGGAATAATTCAATTTTGATTGTGCCCATGGATGTCTCGAGGGTAGCAATAGGATTCGACATAGTGGTAGGTGTAGGGGTAGGAATAGATGCGGGAGATTGTGTAGACGGCACAATTGATTGTGCCGGTACAGCTGTAGGCTGCGGCGTAGGAACAGCACCACAGGCAGCTAGCAAAAATATGCTTATAGTTGCTACACCGAGTGTGCGAAATATGTGAGAAGGAAACATAAGAAAATTGAAAATTATAAATTTAAAATTATAAATGGGAACTCCAACTAGGCTCTACAGAGAAAAGCGGGCGAAACGCTTGATCTGAATATTTTCACCTGTTTTACTGACCATCTCTTTTACGTATTGATCAATTGTTATATCAGTGTTTTTGATAAAAGGTTGAGTAAGTAGCGAGCTTTCCTCAGCAAATTTCTTTAGCTTGGCATCGATTATTTGTTTGATGATATCTGGCTTCTTATTTTCATTTTTCATTTGCTCCGAATAGATTTCAGCTTCCTTATCGAGTAATTCTGCAGGAACTTCAGTAGGAGATAAATACAGTGGATTAGCGGCAGTTACATGCATAGCGATATCACGACAAAAGTTTTGGAAATCATCGGTGCGGGCAACAAAATCAGTTTCGCAATTTATTTCAATGAGAGCACCGACTTTTTGATTGGAGTGAATATATGACAATACCAAACCTTGAGCGGCAAGACGGCTGGATTTTTCACCAGCTTTGGCAATACCTTTCTTACGCAAGATCGCAATGGCCTTTTCTTCGTCGCCCTTACTTTCTTCGAGAGCTTTTTTACAGTCCATCATACCGAGACCGGTCCTGGACCGTAGGGCATGAACTTGTTGAGAGGAAATCATAATAATTATCAATTATCAATTTAAAATTATCAATTATTTTGCTTTTAATTTTGAACTTAGAACTTACAACTACTTCTGCGCTGGTCTGGGTATAGTTTTTTTTCGTGCGTATTCTTTCTTTACTTCCTTATCTTCTTCGATTTCTTTGGCAGCGACATCAGTCTCAGCCACCACTATTTGGTCAATAGGCTTTTCTTTGCCGGTGATCTTTGGCTTCATGGGCTCTCGTTTCTCTGAAAGCGGTGCGTATGCTCTGCGGCCTTCGATAATTGCGTCACTCACAGCAGCAATAATGATCTTGAGTGAACGTAGAGCATCATCATTGGCAGGGATTGTGTAATCAACGAGTTCAGGATCAGCATTAGAATCACAAATAGCAACAACAGGAATATGCATTTTGTGTGCTTCAGCTATGGCGAGATGATCACGTACAGCATCAGCCACAAAAACAACATCTGGTAAATTTTTGAGTGTTTTTACTCCCACAAGAACTTCATTTAACTTAATAATTTCTCGTTTGAACATGAGAGCCTCCTTCTTCGTATAGTTTTTTGTCATATCACCGCTTTCTACATTTTGCTCCAAAGAAAGTAAGTATTGAATGCGTTTTTTAATTGTTGGGAAATTAGTCAAGAAACCACCAAGCCAGCGATTGGCCAAATAGGGCATATGCGCTTTCTGGGCTTCTTCAGGCAAAATATCAACAGTTTGATTTTTGGTACTGACGAATAAAATCGTCTTCCCTAAACTAGCTTGAGTGTAGAGAAATCCTAAAGCGTCATTGAGCTTGTGAGCAGTTTTCTCCAAATCAAAAATATGAATACCATTTCTCTTACCATAGAGATAATGTTTCATTTTGGGATTCCATCTTTGCGTGCGATGGCCGAAGTGCACGCCTGCCGTGAGCAGGTCTTTCATAGAAACAGACATAAACCTTGGGGTTAGCGCAATTATCTGTCTCTTTACCGCTAGCCATGTACCCGAGCGTTAGCGAGTGGTACGTGGAGGTTGCGACAATCAAGATAATTACTGAAATAAGCAGGAGAAGATTATCGGGAGATGTGCTGACTGTCAACAAGAAAAACTTAAGAAGTAAAGGTAAAGGTGAAGGTTAAGGTAAGAAAAACAAATAACCTTTACCTTTGAGTTTCTTAAGAAAATCGTGGTAATCTGTTACTAGTTAATGATCGTTATGATAATTGCAGCGAATTGGAAACAATACTTATCCCCAAAAGAAGAAAATGAATTGCTTTTGGAATTTGGTAGTAATTTAAAAATTCATAATGGCCAGGAATTGTGGATATTTCCTTCGCTTTATTCATTGATGAATTTGACAAAGACGGCCAAGGCCTTGGATATGCCAATTGTTATGGGTGCACAAGATCTTGCCCCTACTCTTGATGGGGCTCTTACCGGTGGAATTCGTGCCGATTTTATTGGTAATGAACTGGTACTCATTGGCCACTCAGATCGCAGAAAAGTTTTCCATGAGAAGATCACTGATATCAAAAGGAAATTGCAAGTGGCTTTGGATACCAATAAACGAGTAATTCTCTGTATTGGTGAAAAGAAACCAATTGATGATGAGAAGATTTTGGAACAATTGGCAGAAGAATTGGCTGAATATATGGATATAGTTAAGGGCCGAACAGAAAAGGTGATCATTGCATACGAACCCCGGTGGGCGGTGGGCGGTAGCAAAACCCCGGCAGTACAAACAATTCAGAAAGTTGCTACATCCTTGCATAAATTAGGTTTTGCACAGGTGCTCTATGGCGGTAGTGTTGATCCGCAGTCCATCACTAAAATAATCTGCCCCGAATTAGCAGGTTTTTTGATTGGAAGAGCTTCAACGAATATATCAATCTTACAAGCGATAGTGGATCAATTAGCTAAATAATCAACGATAGTTTGTCATCCCGAAGCGGCGAAATGCGACGGTAGCCTGTCCCGAGTGCATCGAGGGAAGGGATCTCCCTTCGATACGCTCAGGGCATGCTTTGAGATAAAGCTTAAGTAACATTTAAAATCATCAAAAAGTATTCTTCTTAACTACCGAACAGGTCTTACCACGAGATGCCTCGAATCCCGCTCCGCGTGACTTCGGCATGACAGAATTGTGCTTCATTCTGAATCCTGAATTCTGAATTCTGAATTTTTCATCAATGCTTCCAACCCTGGAAGCGTCTCTTTCTCCAGGAATTCCAACATCGCTCCACCGCCAAGAGAAACAAAGCTTATTTTTTGAAATTCTGGCTGAGACTGTAATGCGGCAAGAGTCTCGCCACCACCTATGACACTAGTTATTCCGCCCTGGGTTACAGCATGTAAAATTGCCAGATTGCCTTTATTATATTGAGGATCTTCATACTTTCCCAAGGGTCCGGCCCAGATGACAGTTTTGCTTTTTGAAATTATGTCAGAAAATTGCTGAACAGTTTTTTTACCAATATCGAGATACTGATTATCTGATTCTACAAAATCTTCCGGTAAAACAATCTTTCCAGCATACATTGCCAATAAGTTTTTGCAGGTATCAATCATACTTGCTTCACTAAAAGAATTTTTAATGTCTTTACCTTGCGCTTGATAAAAGGTATTGGCGCAAGCACCACCGATCAAGGCCTGATCCACTTTAGGTATGAGGTGCTGTAGAACACGTATTTTGTCAGAGACTTTTTTCCCACCGATGATCAAAGTGATGGGATGTGCTGGATTCTGGAGAGGAGAGCTTAAATGTGTGAATTCATGCTCTAATGCTAAGCCGGCATAGCTGGGTAAGTTTTTGGTAATGCCGACGATAGATGCATGAGTACGATGACTTACGGAGAAGGCATCATTCACATATATATCACCCAGCGCGGCCAACTTTTTACAGAACTCACTATCATTGGCCTCTTCACCAGGGTCGAAACGAAGATTTTCTAATAAGGTGATGTGAGGAACTTCTTTATAGTTTTTTAATTCTTGGAGAACAATTTCTTCTCGGAGTAATTTCTGTAGATCAAGAAGAATATTTTTAAATGACAACTCAGCAGCATATTTTCCCCCCGGTTTTCCTAAGTGAGCCAACAGGATAATATTGGCCTTTTTATTTTTTAAGAACTCCAGAGTGCGCAGATGACTGATGATGCGAGTAGTGTCGAGAATATGATTATTTCTATCAAGCGGTACACTGAAGTCGACACGTACAAGTACTCTTTTTCCTTCCGGAAACGAATCATCTATTACATTTAATTTCGATCTTTGTGTAAGCATTTCAGTTCTAAATTCTAAGTTCTAAATTCTAAATTAATTCTGAATCCTGAATTCTGAACTCTGAATTCAAAGCTTTGCACCTATATACGACGTGATATCGGCAAGTCTCTCAGAGTATCCCCATTCATTGTCATACCACGCAATGACGGTGACAAGAGTCTTGTCCACCACATCAGTAGATAGGGAATCAATAATGGCTGAATATTTACTGCCTTTATAATCGCTGGAAACAAGAGGTTCATCATTTACACTCAGATATTTTTTCATATCTTGAGCGGCAGCTTTGCGGAACATGTCATTCACTTCGTCTTTATTTGTTGATTTTTCCACCTCAGCTACTAAATACAAAATAGACACTACGCTGTTCGGTACACGAATAGAGATAGCATTGATTTTGCCTTTCAGTTCAGGAAGAACTTCGGTGGTTGCGGTAGCGGCACCGGTTGTTGTGGGGATAATATTCATGGCAGCGGCACGAGCACGACGTAAATCATGGGGATGAGAATTATCCTGCAAGTTTTGATCACTGGTATACGAGTGCACGGTACATGTATGGGCATGTTTCACCTTGTAGGCTTTGTTGAGTAAATAAACGACAGGAGTTAAACAATTCGTCGTACATGAAGCATTGGCGATAACATTATGTTTAGTAGGATCATAGATCTGTTCATTCACACCCATCACAATTGTCGCATCCATATCTTTGCCAGGTGCAGAAATAATCACTTTCTTTACGCCATCATGAAGATGTTTGCTGGCACTTTCTTTATCAGTGAATTCTCCAGTGCATTCGACGACAATATCAACTTTGTTCTGGCCCCAAGGGATTTCACTAGGATCACGTACTTTGTAGACGGCAATCTTTTTACCATCAACGACAATGGCATCTTCAAGCGCCTCCACCGTACCCAGGTACAGTCCATAGGTTGAATCATGTTGAAAGAGAAAAGCATGACTTTGAGGATTTGATCCGGAATTAATCGCGACCACTTCCAAATCAGGCCTCTGCATAGCGATACGCATGAATAGACGTCCGATACGACCAAAGCCATTTATGCCAATACGAATCTTTTTCATAGGTGTTTTTGTTTCTTTATATTATAGCATAAGTGACGGCTTCCCAGCATGCTTAAATACTCTATTTGACAGATATGCAATAATCGATCAAAGTATCGTCTCATTACGAACTTAACTTAAAGATATGTCTAGGGATAAAGATTTAGAAAATGGTGGTTCAATCGAATCAGGCAGAAATGATCGCGAGACTGTCCGTTCGATTCTTGTGCCTAGTTTGCCATTTCCTAAGGAAGTGAGTGCCTTGGTGCTTCCCCATGAACAACCGGTTGATGTAAGTCTGATTGGTAAGATTTCTGAAGAAAATGTAGATGATGGCAAAGAGAAACAGCACATGATCTATGTCTCCATACCTGGAGCAGATAAAGAAATGGTCAAAGAACGGGTGGAAAAATTAGAAAAAGCTGCTGGTACAGAAAAATTGGTGCTCTTATATGAACGAACCGGTTATTTCGTGAAGGTGAATGGAAAAGTACTTATGAAAGCATGTTTTGATGAATTAAAAGATGGCCGAAAACAAATTCGTAGTAATGATTATGATAGTCTGGGGAGAAAATTTTATCATCGGAATGTCATTGATGGTGTACAGCGGTCTCATGAAAACACTGAATATGATGGAGATTCAGAAAATATTATTAGTTATGCACAAGGTGTCTATGATCAAAAGGGAGTTTTGGTAGAACTAATTGTATTTAAGGCCCAAAAACTACCGAATCAAACTGCTGCTAGTGGCACATTGCCGATATGGGAAAGTACCGTAGCGATACATAAAGTTGAGAATGGTAATTTTCTTGATGGTAGGCCAAAAGTTTTGGCTACTGGTACAGTTCTATCACCTATGTTTCAAAAGTTTCTTGAACAAGAAATATGGTCTCGTCAGGATGCTATGCCTGCTGACAGTCCTGTGAAAGATTCCTACTGTCCATTGGTTGATCAAATAAGAAAGGGCTATTAACTAGTTCTTTCTTTTGACAAAAACGTTCGTAGTCTCTAAACTCCAACTGTTAATTTTTTGAATTTATGAAAGCAGATATTCATCCTACATATTACAAGAAGGTCATTGCTACTTGCGCATGCGGCACTACGTATGAGGTTGGTTCGACTATGGAATCAATCACTACTGAAATTTGTGCTGCTTGTCATCCTTTCTATACCGGTAAACAAAAACTTCTTGATACTGCCGGTCAGGTAGATAAATTCTTGGCCAAGATGAAAAAAGCTGCTCAAGCTAAGGTTCCTGCAAAAGGCTCAAAGCCTGATCAAGAGGAAGCTATGACTGAAGAATTGCTAGAGAATGTTGAAAGCCCCTTCGGCTCCGCTCAGGGCATGCAGGCTGTTTTGGTGGAAACTACCATGCCAGCTGAAGAGGTTATGCCGAAGGTTGAAAAGAAACCTGTTGTGAAGAAGACAAAGACCCCAGTAAGGGCGCAAAATCTTGCGCCCCGACTTAGCGCAAAGAAAGTTGCACCAAAGAAAGCGGCTGTTAAGGTAGCAAAGAAACCTGCAGCAAAGAAACCAGTTAAGGCGGTTAAGAAAGTGACCAGTAAGAAGAAAACCAGTAAAAAGTAACCTTGCTAACAAATGTTAGGTAAACTCCTTGCCCTCAGACAGGAGTTTGCTGATCTGGAAAAACAGTTAGCAGACCCTGCGATATTCAAAGACCGGAAAAAGCACGAGACTATAGGTCGTCGTCACTCCGAGCTTGTTTTGGTGATGGAAGCGGGAAATATATATGAGAAGTTACTTGCGGAAAAGAAAGATTTGGAAAACTTGTTAACACAGGAGAAAGATCAGGCGATGATTGATATG
>CAZGLA010000155.1:0-5671 GCA_964526575.1 uncultured Candidatus Peribacteria bacterium
TTGCAATTGTTGTAACTATGGTGGCCTTTTACAAAATTTCCAAACCGGCGATGTGGCTACTCGTCCCCTATCTACTTTGGGTCAGTGTTGCTTCATATCTAAATTATTCCATTTGGATCTTAAATTAACCAATCTCTATGCCTTTCCATGCAGCCATTCTTGATGCTACTAAAGAAAACCTGAATTTCCGTACAGTTTTATTTACTGGAGAAAAAAGCCAGTTGGTAGTGATGGCCATACCTCCCGGAGGTGAAATCGGGGAAGAAACTCATGAACATGTAGAACAAACCTTATTTTTCTTGAGTGGTACTGGCAAAGCGATGCTCAATGGGGTAGAAAGTTCAGTTCATCCAGGAGATGTTTATGTCGTCACTCCTGGAACCAAACATAATTTCATCAATACTGGTACTGAGCCACTCAAGGTCTACACTGTTTATAGTCCACCGAATCACATCGACGGCCGCATCCATGCGACAAAAGCAGATGCTGATGCAGATACCGAAGATGAAGAATTTGGTCATCAAGTGCCATAATTTGAAATTACTAACTCTCAATTTATGAAAATAGGTATTTTCGGTACAGGTATGGTTGGTCAATCTCATGCTGCCAGACTTGGTGAACTCGGTCATGAAGTGATGATCGGCACACGTAATGTCAAAGAAACTTTGGCTCGTAATGAAAAAGATACCATGGGTAATCCCGGCTTTGCTGATTGGCATAAAGCTCATGACAAAGTGCAACTAGGCACATTTGCTGAAACCGCCGCTTTCGGTGAAATCGTACTCGATTGCCTCAAAGGTGAAGTCGCTGTTGCTACACTGAAGTCGGTAACTGGCGAACTCAAAGGAAAAATCCTTATGGATATAGCCAATGCTTTGGATTTTTCTAAGGGCATGCCACCCACACTCCTCGTATGCAATACTGATTCCCTCGGTGAACAAGTACAAAAAGCTTTACCGGATAGCAAAGTCGTCAAAACCTGCAACACCACCAACGCTATTCTTCAAACTCATCCAGAAAAACTTGCCGATGGTGATCATCACATGTTCCTTTGCGGCAATGATGCCGATGCCAAAGCCCAAGTGACCAAGATCCTGCAAGCTTATGGTTGGAAACACATTATCGACTTGGGTGATATCACCAATGCTCGCGGTATGGAAATGCTTTTACCCATGTGGTTACGACTATGGGGAGCATTGAAAACTCCTATGTTCAACTTCAAGATCGTCCAAGGGTAAACTCAATGCTCATATTCACTGTCATTTTATTGTTTGTTCTCGGAGGAGTTGCAATTTGGCAATTCGTACTTACCAGGCATTTTATTAATATTGGTGAAAAACTGGCAGCGAAGGCTACTGCCTTTTCGCGTAAAAGTGAGAATGCCAAACTCCACATACTCTTTGTCGGTGATAGTTCTGGTGTCGGTACTGGTACTAGTAGTCCGCTAACTTCCATTGCTGGATTAGTTGGGAAGCGTTATCCCGAAGCCGAAATTCTAAATATGAGCATCAATGGCGCCAGGACCAAGGATGTCATTTCGCAACTTAAAAATACTGCAGGAAAATACGATCTGATCATGATCCATGTAGGCGGCAACGATAATGTCCGGTTCACTAACTATGATCAGTTGGCCAAAGATATCCGTCAGGCATTAGATTTGGCACTGAGCAAAAGTAACCAGGTACTTTTAACGACGACAGGAAATGTCGGTACTGCAAAATTACTTCCGGCATCCTCTCGCTGGATATTTGAACAACGCTCCCGAAGAATTCGAACAATATTCATGCAGCAAGTCGCCGCTTCCCAAGGCAATATTCGTTACACTGACCTTTTCCGTGAACGCTCCGATGATCCGTTTGCTCGAGACCCACAAAAATATTACGCTGCCGATATGTTTCATCCCAGTGATGCTGGCTACCTAGATTGGTTTACGCTTATGGAAAAAGAACTCAATAACTTTTCTCTCTAATTATGCAGATCAAAGAACTCGGACATGTCGTTTTGTATGTAGCTAACCTGGAAAAATCAGCAAACTTTTATCGTGATATCTTGGGTTTTAACGAAATTTCCCGCGGACCAGGCGTAGCAGCATATTCCACGGGACGCACACATCATGAGCTCCTCCTCATCGAAGTCGGTGGTATTGCGCGAAAAAAAGACCACGTAGAGCCCGGCTTATACCATATTGGTTTGAAGATTGGCGATTCACCAGAAGATATCAAGAAAGCTTATCAGGAGCTGATGAAACAAGGAGTGACTATTGTCGGCAGTGCCGATCATTATGTGACCCACAGTCTCTATATTCTTGATCCCGATGGCAATGAGTTAGAGCTTTACGCAGATGTGAATGATGAATGGAAGAAAAATCCTCAAGCCGTAATGCATCCCACTCGCCACCTGGACTTATAGATGAGCAATTATCTTCTCAAGAATAGCCAAATACTGTTTATCGCTGATATCATGTTTAGCTCCGGGAATTAACAGAACTAATGGTAAAGATTTCTTACCTTCACCTTTACCATAACCTTTATTCCTTAAGTTCACTATTGCATCTTTGATTCACCTCTACGGAGATATGTCGTCACCTAAATTATATCAACTTACTTAGATATCCATTACCTCAAATCCCTTCTTGCCGCGAATCAGCCTCACTCTCTCACCCCAACCGCGGAAAAGAAAATTGTCATAGAAACGTATACCATCACCAGTAGTAAGTACTTCTGAGTCCCCCGCTGCTAGGGAAACACCTACTGCCAAGGAAATTTGCCCTTCAGCAATGACTGTGCCAACAGGAAATCTTTCAAATACTGCAAAATCTAATTGAGTATGACCATAAGCATGGAAACCAAAAGTTCTGACCCTGGAAAACAGATCAGCAAGATCCTTGGGTCGTTCAGATTCTGGTAAACCATCCGCTAACTTTTCCAACATTTCCGGTGTGTACATAAAAAAAAGAAAATAATTACACCATATATATCACAAAACACCACCCATCCAAAATGGTTGAGCCATTGATCCCCGGCATTTTTCGGCTAAAGTAAGTTTGTTAAAAAGTTATCTCCCATGAAAAAATCTACAAATGAAATTGTCGTGCTAGGTGGCGGTTGTTTCTGGTGCACTGAAGCAGTATGCAGCAGTCTTCGCGGAGTAATTTCTGTTATGCCTGGCTATGCTGGTGGCCATACCAAAGCGCCCAATTACGAATCAGTTTTAACTGGTACTACCGGTCATGCTGAAGTAATCAAGGTGGAATTCGACCCCAAACAAATTTCCTTCCGTGATATTCTGACAGTTTACTTCGGTACTCATGATCCTACCACTCCCAATCGTCAGGGATTTGATGTCGGCACTCAATACCGTTCAATTATTATGTATACCACAGACAAGCAGAAAAAAGAGGCAGAAGTTCTGATCAAAGAAATCAACAATTCCAATAGCCTGGGAGCACCAGTGGTCACTGAGGTAAAACCACTTGAAGGATTTTATCCTGCCGAGACTTATCATCAAAAATATTATCAAAACAATACTGATCAGCCGTACTGCCAGGTCATCATCAATCCCAAACTACAGAAACTGAAAGAAAAGTTCTCAAAACTTGTGAGAGAAAATGTTTAATGAAAGCTTGATTATAAAAATATCAATCTAATGGCATAGCATGAGAAATACAAATAAGACTTCAATGAGGGGTGTTCCTGTTATTTCTGTCTATTTGCCATTTTAAGGGATTATCCTTTATATAGGCACGGATAGATTGTAATGCATGATCATCACGAATGATATGATCATAAAATGACCGTTGCCAACGAAAACCTAATTTCGGATATAATTCATTAATTTTTCGTGATGAAAATGTTTTAAATCCACGCATTATTTCGGATAATGGTCATCAATCACAACAATCCCATGCACGTGGTTGGGCATAATCACCCATTCATCCAAATGAATATTTCGATAATGGTTTGGCAAATCGATCCAACATTTCCGTGCAATTTCTCCACATGTATTGAAATGCATTTCGTTGTTTTGAATCTCACCGAAAGATTCGACCCGGTTTTTGGTACATATTGTTACAAAATACCAACCAGGGCATGAATAATTATAATTTTGCAATCGATTCTTTTTGCGTTCTCTCTTCATATTTCTTACAAATCATTCCAATATATCATGAGACATCAAATCCCGCGCACTCTAATATTCCGAACCATGTTCGTTTATTTTCTTAATCTGCTCAAAAATATTATTAGTCATAAACAAGTGATTACAGGTTCTACCAGTATATCAGGATCATCAACTTGTAAAAGCGAAAAAAATTAGTGAATTAATCCAATTTTAATTAAATCTTAACCTTAGTTACCTTCCAGATCTGCGGCAAAATACGCTGGCTGATCACAACTACACTATGGGCAATAAAGGGTGCAAATAAAACATCTATGCTGTAATGCAGATGTCCAAGAAGTGCTGCTACTCCGAAGAAAATACTAAAACCGATAAAAAGATAACGAATCCAAGGAATTTCCCAAAAGACTAAAGCGATCACAAATGGAAAACCAGTATGACCTGAGAAAAAATAATCAGCTCCTTGGACAAATCTATCAGTAAGACTGGAAGCAAGGGTAAGATTGGCTGCTGTCAGTGGTGGACCTAAATGCGTAAGCACAACAGCCACAGCGCGTACCGCGTAAAAGAGTGCGACATTGAAGAGTATGCATGGTATGTATGTAGGCCGACGTACGCCCAAGAGAAAGATAAGAACTGTCATCAGTACTGCCCCCTGGATAAATACAAAGGACACATCAAAACGGGGAATATTGTCTAAGATCAGATCAGTCACACCATTGCTCATCTGAGCAAAAGCAAATGTTCCCGCTTGATAATTGAGCCAGACTATCACCAAAAGAAAGAGCGTACCATAGAGCGAATAACGCCGTAATTCTGGGAGATGACGAAAGTGATGATAGAGCCGACGCAGTGTAGTCATAGAACCGACTTAAAAAACAGGTTATAACTTTTCTAAGTTCTCCATAGCCGGACCATTGATCACTTCGCCCTGCGCTGAATACCGAGAACCATGACAAGGACAATCCCAGGTCTTTTCACCGTCATTCCAACCAACAATACAACCAAGATGAGTGCAGACGGCTGATAAAAGGAATACTTTGCCATCAGCATCTTTATAGACCGCAGTCTTTTTCAGGCCTTGGCTTAAGACAGCCCCGGTACCGGGTTTGATCTCGTCTTCAGATTTCACAATCCCGCTGGAAAAAATGTTGGAAAAATATTCTTTGGTGATATTGAGACCATTGTGCATGAACTGCTTCAGTGCATGAATGTTTTTTCGAGAAGGATCATAGAGCTTCACATAAGGATTGGCTTTGCCCATGATCAGATCACAAATGATATTGGCACCCAAGGTTCCATGCGTCAGCCCAGTACCAGAATCACCAGTCACTATATAGGTGCGCTTACTGCCAGGATTGAGACCCAGGAAAGCCAAGCTATCGACTGGTTCTAGTATTTGGCCAGACCATTGATTGAGACGTTTACCCACTTTCGGAAAATGATCTTTCGCCCAGGCTTCCAGGGCATTAAACTTCCCCTCACTGTCACCATCTTGGCCCGTACGATGATCTTCTCCACCCACAATAAGAAAATCAGTAGGACCATGTCCATA
>CAZGLA010000156.1:0-3164 GCA_964526575.1 uncultured Candidatus Peribacteria bacterium
AAGAAGTTGTCACCAGAACCCCAAAGGAGAAACGGAGTTTCCCTACGGGGCACGCAAACTGAAGAACTACTCAGAGCATTGAAAGCCCGTTTTGAGAAAAACATGAACCGCCATAAAGGTCTGCAGTGGGCTAAAGTACAAGCAAGGCTGGATCCCGCATCTGCGGGAGAAAAACTGTGGTCTCTCAATGAAATGGAAAGAACCGGTGGTGAACCGGATGTTGTTGATCATGATAAAAAGGCGGGCGAATACATTTTTTATGATTGTTCAGCGGAAACGCCTAAAGGCCGCAGAAGTGTTTGTTACGACGGCGAAGCACTGGAGTCAAGGAAAGAACATAAACCCAAAAATAGCGCTACCGGCATGGCTGCTGACATGGGCATTGAACTTTTAACGGAAGAACAATATCGAGAATTGCAGAAACTGGGAAATTTCGATGCGAAAACATCGAGCTGGGTGAGAACACCTTCTGAGATTAGAAAACTCGGTGGTGCCCTCTTTGCCGATCGTCGCTACGACACTGTCTTCGTATATCACAACGGTGCGGAATCGTACTATGCCGCCAGGGGTTTCCGTGGCTCGTTAAGGGTCTAAATCTGGGAGACTTCACTTACCAAAACCAAATATGAATATGTTCAAGCCAACAAAAGCGAAAAGTGTCGTAACCTATTTAGCTCAGGTTCCTGAGGAACGTAAAGACTTAGTTCTTTTCCTTCACGAATTTATCAAAAAGAACGTGCCCAAATTGAAATCTCATTTTGCCTACAATATGCTTGGCTACGGTTCGTTTCCCTATCTGAATAACAAAAAAGAATTAGGCAAGGTGAGTGTGGGAAAAAGCTGTATCCGATTTAAGAAACTTGAGGATATCCACTTGCCCACTTTAAAAAAAGTCTTGCAGCTTGCCGCAAAATCCCCGGGACTTACTGGTGCGAAAAAGTAATCGTAAATATTCCTTTCATGTTGTAATTAACCCATTGGTCTGTACTCAGAGCTTCTTTAATAACCACAAAGCCTTCTGCGGTGATGTGTTTACCACTTTGAAATTCCTCCATAGCCGAAGCTCTTGCGCCAAAATTCACCATATAATACTCCCCGTCATCTGTCTTCAATCCAAACACGCATTCTTCTGTTAGAGATTCAGATTCATTTAAATGGGGCAAACACACATAGACACCAGAAAACGTAACATTTTGGGGTAATGAATCTATCGGCTCCGGTGCTTTTAGAGCGACCCTATTATAAAAAGCAGTAAAGCCCACAGATATAATAACGAGTACTCCAATAATAATTAAAATCGTATTTTTCTGCTTCATATTCTTATCTATTCAAATACGGTATGGTCAATTGTAGGCAAGTGGGATTGGAGGAGCAAGGCGCCGAGGCAATAAACTCGCAACATACAATTTGGCTCCCCTTGGTAGATACACTGAGAATTGATTTCTTTAGTTGGAATATGGACCTGTACGAATCATTAAAACTCATGAATACTATAACTGACACTTCCTCTCCCGCATAATGGCAATTACCAAATCAGAATTTCTCATTTACCTAGAAGCCCCACTTGATCTGTGGGCTTTGAAGCATTGGAAAGTACCAGACCAGAAAAGGGATGAATATTTAGAGCATCTTGCTGAACAAGGATATGAGGTTGAAGACTGGGCAAAGAAATATCGAGATGAATATCTAATACCTGAGTATAAGGCACAAAAGGAAGATATTTTATGGCAACCTACGGTTACTACTGATAGATTCCAAGCTAGGGCCGACCTTCTCATCAAAAGACATGGATCTGATGTCTGGGATATCTATGAAGTCAAGAGTGGTACCAAAGTTAAAGATGAGTACTGCTATGATGCAACTTTTCAAAATCTTGTTTTCGAAGAGAAATACACTATCGGAGATACCTATATTGTTCATGTGAATCGCGAGTATGTTCGTCAGGGTGAGATAGATGTCAGTAAACTCTTAGTGGTCGAAAGGATTACCGAAAAGGTGGCCCAGATAAAAGACGAAGTAAAAAAGCTCATGAATGACGCCCTACATGTGGCTGACCTAGCTAGCAGTGATGACATCAAAGGTTGTCTTACACCCAAGGTTTGTCTTTGTCCTGCTATTTGCCATCCTGATCTACCAGACTATTCGATTTTTGATATAGCTTTTTTAAAAAAAGATAAAAAAGAACAATTGTTAGCAAGTGAAATACGAAGTATTCATCATATCCCTAAAGATTTTCCTTTATCTGGGAGTCAACGCCTCCAGGTAGATGTGGCTCAGTCAGGTAAGCCATATACTGATCATGAGAAAATAGCCAAGGAATTAAATTCACTTCAATATCCGCTTTGTTTTATTGATTATGAAAGTTTCAATCCTGCAGTGCCTCTTCATGATGGTAATAGGCCCTATGATCATGTTCCGTTTCAATATTCGCTTCATATTGTACGCAGTGCAGATGGCCAACCAGAGCATTATGAGTTCTTACATGTGGAATTGACCGATCCGGTGCCAGCTCTTCTCAAAACCCTGAAGAGTCAGCTCCCAGAGACTGGATCGATAATTGTTTGGAACAAGGCATTTGAGGGTAACGTCAATAAGCGTATGGCAGAGCTTTATCCTGACTATAAGGATTTCTGTTTAGCGATGAATACTCGTCTTTATGACCTCATGCTCATATTTCAGAAACAATGGCATGCTCATCCTAAGTTCAAAGGCAGTTACTCAATCAAGAATGTATTACCTCCATTGGTACCCGAATTAAGTTATAAAGAGCTTGAGGTTGCTGAGGGAGCTACCGCTATGGCCGTCTGGAAGCAAATCGTCTTTGATCCGAATTTAGATCAGAAGGAAAGGACAAGACTAAAGGAAGCAATGCTTGAGTACTGTAAGACGGATAGTTTAGCGATGGTAAAGATTTGGGAGTATCTGAAGCGTCTGGTAAGCAATAAATAGGTCTTAGTAGTAGTCTAACCGTTATTTTTTATCTATACTTACAGTAAGCTACAAGTGCTTGTGTAGATTAAAAAACTGTAACATGGCTATCAGTAAAACTGAGACGCAGACTCGTCAAGAAATTATTGATAAACGTCTTGCTAAAGCAGGATGGAATATATCAGATCCGACTCAGGTAACATCAGAATTGGACATATGGATTGGGTTGCCTTTAG
>CAZGLA010000157.1:0-4809 GCA_964526575.1 uncultured Candidatus Peribacteria bacterium
ATATTGTCAACCGGCTGCTGATGGCGTTTACCCGATAAGGAATAGAAGTAGGTGTAGTGGTAGTTCAAGTGGTAGGGAATAGCAAGAAGTTTATGGAAAATAGTTCTAGAACTATTCCTATATTCTAGTCCTACTAGCTATTTTCTACACCTCGAACTACGTCTACCTCTACCACTATACCTTAAAAATAATCGCCACTATTCCTTAGACTGTTTATTTCAATTCGACTTGCAGTACCTTCCCAGACTTAGTCATGACCATCAGTTGATCCTTGGTCAGACCGGGGACTAATTCGATATCGAGGAGATCATTGTAACCAGGGAAAATATATTGAGATTGATATTTGCCACTCTTGCTCAAAACCACTACCCGGTTATTCTTGGGATCCAAGATATACAAACGGCCAGTGTCTTGATTTTTGTCAGCGAGGATCTTGGTCGGCTCATTTAGGGCATCAGTAAGGCCATCAATAATAAACTCGTTTTTCTCATCAGCATAAGTCTTGGTAATATTGCCATCACTGCTGAGGACATAAACAGCGCCATCAATGGCCAGAGAGACAGCTTTACTGAAATCTAATTTGGCGACATTTTTAGCGACTGCCGCTTGGAAATTATTTTGATCACGGCCATAACGCCAAATCGTATTACCGACTGGATCAAGGAAATACATAAAACGGCGATCAGCATATTCAGCGACATCTACAGCGTTTTGCCAATTGGCATTTTCACCGGGAGCTTTGAGGGCGGTAAAGTTTCCGCCTTTGTATTCGATAAGTTGTTTGTCAGCAGTATAGAGTTCGATAATATTATCTTTGGTAATCGGTGTGGCCAGAATAATACCGGAGGTAGTATTGCCATTGATAACGACAGTACGACGATCGATCTTATCTACTACCAATTTATAAAGTGCATCACTATCAAGCGCATAAAGGTCATTGCCCAAACGTAATATGCCTTTGCCTTCAAAATTGCTACGTTCTTTGCTGAGATCGAAAGCTACTTTGGGATCTTCGATGCGGAAAACATTATCGATAGTTTCCAAAAGTTTTCTGATTTCCACTAATTCACCATTTACCTGAGCGGCGAGAACTACATCTTTGGCATTCGGTAGGGATTCAGTTAACTTTTTTTGATCAGCGAGTAAAAGATTCTTGGCGCTGTCTTTGTCATAAATAGCTCTAGTTTTGGCATCTTCTCGATCACGACTCGCTTGTGCTACCAGAGTCTCGATACTTTGACGGTTACCGCTTTCACGTTGATAGGCAAACAACATGTATATACCAATAATTACTACCAAACCAATACCGGCAAATGTGAGTATTTTGCTCAGTGTCATGGGTTTTTTGACCAGTGGACGATCGCGATTGAAAACCATTTCCAGATTTTTTTGGAGATTGCCCTTGAGAATTTCCCAGGTATTAGTCAGTTTACTTTTTCTTCCGCTAAGTCGTGCCGTGAAAGATTCTTTTTTCTCGATAGTATCAGATTCGGAAATTTTGCTCACTTTAGGGGCTCCCGACGCTATCATGGGCTGACAAGAAATCACGCTGAGAGTGGCATGGTTGAGAGCTGGAATTGCTTCTCCTTCCGCGAGATGTTCAGAACCCAATTTTGCTTTCAATGCACCCAGATCCACAATATCGCCGAGATTTTCCGTACTGAGTACAATTTTGTCAGAATCAAGAAGATTTCCGCTAGCCAAAGAAAAGAAAATCTTTTGCGCTTGATGATCACTTTCAGGATTAAGTCCCTCGCTAATATTGGTAAGATGCTTGCCTCGTAGCAAATAAATACTGCTGTTTCCTCCTACTGATAAATGCAAATCACTACCTGTAAAAACAGCCAGGGCAATGTTTAAGCTTTCGCTCCAATCTATACCCTCAGCATCAGCTAGTTTACTGCCATTGTCATTGATCGCTTGTAATGTCTCTTCAAAACTTTGTTCCGGATTTCTTTCCAGATCTTGATAATAATGCTGACGGAATCCTTCCAAGATGATGCTTTTGATTTCTGAAGCTAATTCGCGAACGTCTTTTAAAGTAAACACGAAGAATACAGATCCATATTTTGCCTCTTCTGGATCATTGGGGATATACGATCCGCTCACGATAACGTGATGTGGGTCGCGCTTGCCGAGAAGTAATGAAGTCTGCTTGAGAGCAAACATGGGAAGTATAAGGGCAAATCGCTTCGATGGTAGCAGAAAATACTCATTCGTTAAAGATTTATCTGGAATACCTCAGCACATATATTCTTTTTGTGGTATAACAATAATAATTCAGAATGCAGAATTCAGAGTTCAGAATTGAATTTAGAATTAAATCCTGAATCCTGAATCTTGAATTTTTTTATGTTTCTTCCACACGATCTACAAATTTGGTTAGAAAAGAAAGGTGAGCCCTCGTTTCGCTATAAACAGGTTTTGCAGGCTCTTTTTCGCGAAGGAAAAGAATCTTTTTTAGAAATTCTGACTCTTCCTAAAGCACTGCGTGAAGAATTAGTAGCGGAATTCACTTTGTTTACTGTAAAGGAAAAGATCGCAGTACATTCGCAAAATAATGATTGTACCAAAGTATTATTAGCCTTACCTGATGCAGAGATGGTAGAGGCTGTGCTTATGGAATTTGATGATGGACGAGTGTCGGCATGTGTCTCCAGTCAGGTTGGATGCGCCCTGAAGTGTGCTTTTTGTGCCACAGGTGATTTTGGTTTTCGGAGAAACTTGTCGACCCTGGAAATCTTTGAACAAGTATGGTGGTTAGCTCGCAAATTGCAGAAACGAGAAGAGAGGCTATCGAACTTGGTTTTTATGGGTATGGGAGAGCCATTATTGAATTATGATGCGGTGATTCAATCAACACGCATGATCAATGATCCGGATTTAATTGGGTTGGGAATGAGACATATTACTGTTTCTACTTCCGGTATTGCTCCCAAAATTTATGATTTGGCTCGTGATCTACCTCAAGTAAATTTAGCCGTCAGCTTGCACGCTCCTACGCAGGAACTCCGTGAGAAAATCATGCCTATTGCCAAGAAATATCATATAGACGAGTTGTTTGCGGCAATTGAACATCACATTGAAGAGACTCATCGTCGAGTGACCTATGAGTATTTATTGATCGATGGGCTGAATGATACGGCAGAATTGGCTCATACTTTAGGTAAGAGAATTCGAGAGCAAAATTGTCATGTAAATCTCATTCCTTGGAATCAAACTACTCATCCCACATTTAAACCAGCTAAACGTAAGAATATTTTCCATTTTGCTCATATTCTCGAAGAATATGGAATTCCTGTGACGATCAGAGTAACGATCGGGGCTGATATCAATGCGGCATGTGGACAACTGGCGAATACCTCTGAAGTGTAGGGAATAGTGGTGGGTGTAGTGGTAGTTCGAGTGGTAGGGCATAGCAAGTAGTTATAGAAAATAGTTCTAGAACTATTCCTATATTCTAGTCTTACTAGCTATTTTCTACACCTTGAACTACGTCTACCACTACCTCTATTCCTTAAACATAATCGCCACTATTCCTTAAAACTATTTGCCAAGAATCTCAAAATCGATAGTGGATAGGTATGTCGGAAGCCAAGGCATACTGAGTTGTACCGCTATTTGTTCAGCTTCTTGTTGATTGTAAGAGTCATCTATTTTTAAGATTCCGCTGGAATCCCTGTCGGTAAACGTTACCCGAGCATGAGGTAAACGATCGATGAAAAAACGTAATTCTTTATTTTTATACTGCTCAGAAATACGTTCTAATTCTTTTTTACCTTCATCATTTAAATAGACTGAGATAAGATAGTTTTTATTTCTCTTGCTATCAGGATCTTTTTTGTCTACCAAAGCTTTTTCGATATATTGACCGAAATGAGCAACCGGCACCTGATCAAGTCTTGGTTCGAGGTCCCTATAAAAACGAACGATCTCTTGATAACGAATGATACTTTGGTCGCCAATAGCGGTTTTTACCACTTTCTTTTCCAGAACCTTGGCAAACCAAATACTATTATCTTTTTCTACAGTTTCGGTGATTTTGCCTGCATCAGTGGTGAGGAGAGTTGGCCAATATTTTGGATCAACTTTTCCTTCTGAGGATGGCCCATGAATACCTTTATCGAATAAATTAGCTTTTTCATTATATTGAATGACGAGAGCATCCATGTTTTCCGGAGTTTGTTTGGCCTTTTCGTGGCCATCCAGTGCCATTTCTTTTTGTGCAGCATTGTAATTCTCTATGGCCGTTTTTTCAGTTGCTGTAAATTGTGGGCGTGATTCTTGCAATGTTAAATCAAAAGGATTGGTGAGACTGCTTGCCTTGCCCTTGTCAAACCGTGTAGCAGTAACAGTGGCTACAAGAGTATCTCCTTCTTTGGTAACGGAAACCTGCTCTACGTTGAGCTTTTCTAGACGCTTTTCTAATACCGGTTGAACTTGATCCAAGGTAACATTCATCGAATCAGGAGTGCGCAAAATTTGATAAATGACTTTATATTGTGGTAACTGGTCTTGTTGCAGAGAACATGCTGACAAAACAACTATCGGTGCTAGTAAAATGAGAAGAAAACGTTTGGTCATATGGTTTATAAAAATGATGCAGTTAAGAATTTAGCTTATGAGGAGGTTTTAGTCTATCATAATAGTTCTAAGTTCTAGGTTCTAAGTTGGTTTTTATTTTGAACTTTAAACCCTTCGATCTTTACTCAGGGCATGCTTAGAATTTAGAACTAAATAAATTCCCCATAAAAAGAATATGATAGATAAAATTTGTCCGGCTGTCAGTAAACCCCAGAAGTATTCTCC
>CAZGLA010000158.1:0-13625 GCA_964526575.1 uncultured Candidatus Peribacteria bacterium
ATTTTTATTTTGGTTTTTAACGTTTCATACAATTGTACTATATTTGGGGTCTATTTGCCAAGGGGAACTGTCAATTCAGAATTCAGGATTCAGAATTCAGAATTGGAGCAGGCTATGGTAATCTGCCGACGATTTATGTAACTAAATGTATAACAAAACGGTTTTGCCCAATGGTTTGCGTGTTATCAGCGCTACTTTGCCTCAGACAGAAGTGGTGACAGTGCTTGTTTTTGTTGGCACCGGGTCTCGCTTTGAAACGATGGAGATCAATGGTGTTTCCCATTTTCTTGAACATTTGTTTTTCAAGGGTGCCAAAAAGTATCCTGATACCAGAGCGGTTTCTGAGGCTATAGATAGTGTGGGTGGTGAGTTTAATGCTTTTACCGGCAAAGACTATACCGGGTATTATGTTCGTTTGGCGAAGGAATATGCCAGTGTGGCCTGTGATGTTATTTCCGATATGCTTCTCTATGCGACATTCAAGCCTGAAGAAATAGAACGTGAGCGAGGAGTGATCTTGGAAGAGATCAATATGTACGAAGATAATCCCCAGTCAAAGATTGCTGAGGAATTTGAAAGACAAATATTTGGCGATCAACCTCTGGGTTGGTCTATTGCCGGACCGAAAGACACAATTCGCAAGGTCTCGCGTGATGCTATTATTGATTACCGCGCTCGTACATATGTTCCTCATAATATTGTCGTTACTATTACCGGCCCACTCAGCCATGAAGAAGCACTTAAATTGGCAACACAATATTTCCAATTCACCAACACTGGCGAAATTCCTCAACCGGAAAAGTTCGTGCTACAAAAGTTTCCTCGCAAACTTATTGTGGAAAGAAAAACTGAACAAGCCCATTTGTGGTTAGGGACACATGCATATGGCCGTGATCATCCTGATCGACATACCTTGAAAGTCCTTGGTACAATCTTGGGTGGCGGCATGAGTTCGCGATTGTTTTTATCAGTACGTGAGGCACAGGGTCTTTGTTATTACATTTCTACGAACTACGACAAATATGCCGATACCGGCAATTTTGCTGCTTATGCCGGTGTCGACCTGACCAGAGTCAATCAAGCTCTACGCGCTATCGAAAAAGAATTCGCTCATATTCGTGAAGAAATTGTTCCTGATCTAGAGCTTAAAAAGGCTAAATCATATCTCAAAGGAAAATTGGTCATGGATATGGAAGATTCTGAAAGTGTGGCCAATATGATTGCTCACCAGCAACTCTTTCACGATCGTTTTTATACGCTTGAGGAGCAAAAAGCGCTGATTGATGCTGTTACGGTTCAAGATATTCAACGTGTAGCTCAAGACATTCTGAAGCCTGAAAAAATGGCCCTATCTATCATTGGTCCATTCAAAGAAAAAGACATTGAGTTTTAAGTGTGAGGGATAGGAATAGTGGAGAGGGTTTCTGTTTTGTTCTTTTAAACAAAAAAACAACAGAAGCCCTATTCACTCGACCTCATCCTATTCCTTTCTTGTACAGTAACACCGATTCAGACTATAATGATTAGAAGATAATAAGTGTAATTCCATTTTTCATTTTACACTTTAAACTTTAAACTTTTTCATGCCTTTACCTAGTGAGCGCTCGCCCGCGAAGCCTCTCGAACAAAAATTACAAGAAATAAATCGCATCTCCGAAGAGAAAGAAGCGATTGTCAAAGCGAAGGCGATGAATTTGTCATACGTGGATTTGGCGAAGCTGCCCATCAATGTAGATCTGCTTTATATTCTTACTGAAGAAGAGTCTAGGAATGCTTTGCTCATCCCATTTTTCCGTACTGGTAAAAAATTGCGTGTAGCCGTGGTTGATCCCAAGAAAGCAGAAACTCTGGCAGCGATTGAAAAGCTGAAAGATATGGACTATGCCATCAATGTCAATATTTCCAGCCAATCCGGAATCTTGGATAGCTTGAAGGCGTACCAAGTGGAATTCTTCAAACAAAAAAAAGAAATAGAGAATGTTTATGCAGAGACAGACTTGGGCAATATGATGGCTGAAATCCAAAATCTGGCTGAGCTCAAAGAAAAAATGGTTACGTATTCTGGTGAAGAAAGTGCCAATGCTCTCCTAGTGGGCGCTATGCGTGCTGGAGCTTCGGACATTCATATCGAGCCTTATGATCGGATTACCAAGGTGCGCTTTCGTATTGATGGTGTGTTACAAGATGTCTTTGATGTGCGCAGAGAGATTTCCAAAAACATGATCAATCAGTTCAAACATTTGGGTCATGTGAAGCTCAATATTACCAATCGTCCTCAAGATGGTCGTTTTAGTTTTTATGTGAATAAACGCAAGGTCGATGTTCGTCTTTCTTCTTTACCCTCGATGTTCGGTGAGAGTCTGGTAATGCGTATACTCGCCAGTCAACAAACTTTGATAAAATTAGAAGATTTGGGTTTAGCCGGTGAGGCTTTGAAATTGGTGCAAATAGCAATAAATCGACCAAGTGGTATGACCCTTTCTACCGGACCGACGGGAAGTGGGAAAACCACAAGTTTGTATGCCATCCTGCGCTTGCTCAACAATCCTGAAGATAAAATCATCACCTTGGAAGATCCGGTGGAATACAATGTGGAAGGTCTGGTACAGAGTCAGATTGATGCCAATGTTGATTATGATTTTGCCGCTGGTTTACGTTCAATCCTGCGTCAGGATCCTGATGTGGTGATGGTTGGTGAAATTCGTGATCGAGAAACTGCTGAAATTGCCTGCCAGGCATCTCTGACCGGTCATGTCGTATTGTCTACATTGCATACCAATGATGCTATTTCTACGGTTCCGCGTTTGGTAAATATGGGTCTAGAACCTTTTGTCTTAGCACCGGCATTGGATACTGTGATTGCTCAACGCTTGGTGCGCCGTATTTGTCTCAATTGTCAGGAAGATTATAAATATAGCACCGAAGAAATGAAGCTTTTGGAAGATTTAATTGCTTCTATAGAAGTTCTTCAAGGCACCAAAATCGATCGTCCCGAACATTTCTTGCATGCCCCCGGCTGTGAAGTATGTAGTCATACCGGCTACAAGGGCCAGTTGGGTATCTTTGAAGTATTTACTGTCGATCGTACTTTGGAAAGAATGATTCTGGAGAGAAAGCTGTCAGCCGATATGTTTGATTATGTGCGCAAGACTCAAAAAATGCTCACTCTCCGTGAAGATGGGGCTTTGAGAGTTTTGCAAGGCGTCACTACACTTTCTGAGATTCTTAGGGTGACGTCGGATATTGAGAGCTAATGTCCGGCATCTCAAGCCTTTCCTGTCATACCGAGCCCCGTCGAGGTATCTCAATGTTATAATTCGTTTGTAAACAACGTATAGCATGGAGATTTCTCGATCCTCACTTTGTTCGGACTCGAAATGACAGGCTGTCGTTATTTATTCAGATATGAAATATTCGTATCATCCCAGCTATAGCTCTTTTTGACGACTTCACCTTTTTCTCCCAAAATAGTGGGATTACTCCCATTGAGAGCAATGGCTAAAGCGCCAGCATTGCCAGCAATTAATTCAATAGTTTTTCCAGTAAATTCTTCTTGATCTCCGGCTCGCATTGTTTTTTGCATAGTTTCACCGTCGGTTTTGATACTCACCCAACTGATATCATTGGCAGCAATAGAAAGAGTAAGAGAATCTTTACTTAAATGTCCGGCAAAAGGAGTAGGTGTAGAAGTGTCTTGGGGTAAATCTGCATAGACCAATAAATTTTCACCGTGTTTTTGGCCATTATTGCTGGTAGCCACTATAGAGATAGTATTTTCCCCATTTTTTAAATTTACCGGGATACTAAAATTGCCATTAGAATCTATGCTAATTACTTTGCCATTGAATTCAATTTTACTACTGTTATTGGTACGACCTTTGACCAAGACATTGTCATGGGTAACATTCACCCCGGTAGCTGGTTCGAATATCACCAAGTCGGGTGGTGAAGAGACATGGTAAAATTGCTGCACAATATAAAAAACCACGAGAGCCAAAATGCTCGTAGCAGCACCCAAAAAGATATTTTTGCCGGTGATCGGTGAAGTGTTAGAAAATATTTTTGAGTCTGGATTCAAATTGATGTTTTTATTCTTGGCATAATCTTCTTTTTCTCTTTTTAGTCTATGAATAACATCTCTTTCATCCATACCTAAATACTGCGCATAACTACGAATAATAGGCAGCAAATAAATATCTGCCGGCAACTTATCGAAAGCGCGGTTTTCCAAGGCTTCAATGTATTCTTTGCGTATACCGGTATCCTTTTCGATTTCTGAAAAATCGATATTGTGGCTGATTCGACGTTCTCTCAAGTCATCGGCAAGAAAATGCACAAGTTTTTCCATAAAAGGAGAATGAACTAAGTATTGGGACTATTTTCATCGTTTAATGCACCAGAAGCAGTGTTTACAGCACCAGAACCAGTAGATTCATCAGCCACAGGACTATACTCTTGCTTGATAATCTCGGCAATATGCCATTCTCCTTGTTTTTTGACTAATTTAATTAAGAATTCTTTGGTATCGGCACTGACTTTTACTTGGGCACTGCCATTAGCATTGTCATTTTGCAATACAATCATGACAGTCTCTTTGTTCCAAGTATAATTGTATGGCGTTTTTCTTGCTTCCCGTAGCGTTGTTTGTAATAAGATATCCTCCAGTGACAATGGTGCATCCGGAGTGAATTTCTCTACTAAAAATTTGGGAATATTATCAGAGTTATTTTCTTGTATCTTCCCTTCTAGTAAACCTTGGCGATCAATAAAATTACCCAAAGCCACGTCGGTACTTGTGATATATGCTAACAAAACATCATTATCTTCATCGACGAGCAAGAACTCGGATTGTTCAGCTAATTGAGATGGATTTTCAATGATAGTGCCATGCAAACTGACCTTATCAGGAAGTGTCTCTGTTGTGACCAGACTGCAACCACTCAATGTAAGCAGTGCGATGATAAATGAAATGCGTGCAGTCATAGGGGATTTCTTGCAGAAATTGTACAAGGATTTGTGTTACAATAAAAGGAAACACCAAAACAAAAATGTCAGGAATAGATACTGGAGCAGATACGGTAGAAGCTCAGAAACCTAAGCTGGACAACACAGCCCTTGGTCCGTCTCCAAAAGAACTTGCTGCGGGTATTAGAGATGTTCAGAAGTCTTTAAGTAAATTACTTGTTGATTTTGGCAGTGAAAAAACCGGGGTTGCTGGTGCTGTTCCTGTTGATATTGGCAGTGAGGAAACCGGGGTTGCTCCGGCTGCAATAGCTGAAAACCCAGACAAAAGTAGAGTGGAGGGAACAAGAATAGCTACGGATGAAGAAATGGTTTCTGCTCCAAATCCGGATGTTACTGTTCAACCTGAAAGAGCTCCTGAGCTAGTAAGTTTAACTGAAAGAGATGCTGCCATTTTGGAAGCAAATAAAGACACACTTTCGCCATTCTGGAAAAAAGCACTTGAAGCAGGTGGTCGCCATGAACGTAATAAAGAGGGAGAAATACTTAACACTGTTTTTACTGGTGGGAAAATCGGTGAAGGCGGATTGGGTCAAATCCATAGGGTGCTCTTAAATACACAAGGGTCGAATGAGCTGGTAGCTGGAGTCGCGAAGAGCGCTCTCATAAATCCTATGGATCCGGAGGATCCGGCTTCGGCTCTGGCACAGGAGGTTTTGCGTCGTGAAGGGAAAAAGGCTCGAGAAATTCAAGATCTTCTCGATCGATATCCTGATGAACCTGGGGCAAAGAATCTGGTCCGAACACTTTTGGTGGGTAAAGAAAATATTGTTTACGAAGGTATTGAAGACAAAAATGGACGCTCTATGAATTTGCACGAAGCCGTGCATCGATTGCCTACTACATCTGATTGGCTAAGACAGTTTGCGGGCGGTGTGGCTGGTCTCGCTTTTCTTCAAAGGCATGGGATTAACCATTTTGATTTTAAGCCTGCAAATATTGTTGCCGGGAAGAATGGTGAAGGCGTATTAATTGATTATGGGACAGCGCTCAAGCATGATGAACCTTACCCGGATGTTTTCCTAACAACCCCTGTATTTTATTCTAAGGAAGTGAGGGAGCAACAGAAAGATTCTAAGCTACCTCTCGCGGATACTTTTGCGGTAGCTATGTCACTGCGCAGATTTCTTTTTTCTAAAGGTCTTTTGTCCAGGGAACATACGAAAACGGAGAATCAAAATACACATGAATTGTTGCCACCAGCAGATGAACTGTCACCTGCGAAACAGAAATTATATGAACTCTACAAGAGGCTTTCTGCAATTCGTAGTATGGATGAATATCAAAAGAAAACAGGAGAAATATCTCTTGAGAAGATAGCAGCAGATATGAAATCGATTGCGGCGGAAATAGAACTGGAAGAAAAGAAATCACAAACTTAGCTACTATTTATTTAATCATTAATTCATTTATTATGTCATTAGATTCATTGTCCCACATGCCGCAGTTTACTGAAGTGATTGCTGAAGAGACCAAGCGTTGTAATCAACTGCTTGATGCCAAGCAGCCTATTACCACCGAGAATATTCATCGATTCAGTTTGCTAGAATATCGTGATGATTGTCGCGCTTTGGGGAAAGGCATTCTTACCGATCAACTATTACAACAGCAATTAGATTATTTTGAGGAACGGCTCTACAAAATGCGAACATTGCTTATGTCCGGCATGAAAGTGATGCTGACTGTTTTCCCTTGTGATGCCAATGGTAATCCTTATCAGTTGGAAGAAGTTCAGAACAATGCGTATTTCCATGTTCTGCGCCAACAAAATGGCCTTTGGTTTGGATATAGTGGATCTGATCCATCGACTCATGGCTTTATGCTGCCAAAAGAAATTCAAGAAAAATGTGCTTTTGTTATTAACTTTAAGGCTAATCCTCCCACAGATCCTTACAGTATTGATAATGAAGATTGGCAGAAACTTAAAAAACAGTTTACTGATGCATTTATAGCTTTGAGAACCAACTTGGGTATTACGGTGGCGGCATAGCAAGTTAAAATTTTAAATCGTGAGTTGTGAATCGTGAATGATTTGAGGAAATGGGAAGTAGGAAATCGGAAATAGGGTTTCTTTTTTGTTTTTTTAGAAAATAGAACAAAAACAAAACAAAATTGATTCACGATTCTCGATTTACGATTCACGATTATTCATCTAATTTCCTATTTCCCCAATAACTCTCTGTGTCCTGTATTGGTCTTCTTTGTGCTACAATAAGTAGAAACCAAAATAAAAATAATGGCGGAAAATTTAGAAACCGAAAGCGAAAATCCAAAATCACCTCATGAGATCTCCACAAAACCGGGTGGTCCTGGTTTTGAAAGTACAATCGAAGTTGGAGTTTCAAGCGTTAGTAAAATGCTACAAAAGTTTAGTAATGCTGAGGGGCAACTTTTGTATCCGGAACTGATTTTGAATGAAAGAGACAGAGAAATCTTAAGTGTTAATAAAAATCTGGATCTTCGCTGGCAAGCGGCAATTGTTGGTGGTGGTGTTGATCAGGTTGATAAAGGGCAATTTGTGGGAAGAGTTTTCGCCAGTGCATTTATTGGTCAGGGGGCGATGGGAACGGTATTTGATGCTGCCTACGTGGAACCAAACTCTTCAATTTTGAAGTTTGGGGTTGCGAAAGTACCTACGGAAAAAGGACTTCATATATTTGAAGATGAAAAAAACAATGCCCGTTTGATTAAGGATATACTTACTCTTTATCCACATGAATCAGGCGCAGGAAACCTTGTTAAACCCTTACTCACTGCTGATAATGCAGTTGTGTACGAGAAGATCGCTGATAAAAATGGCATGTCTGTCGATTTGGAAAGTGCCAGTGAAGAAATGCCTGTTTCTGAGTGGTTATCTCAATTTGCCACTGCTATAAAAGGATTAGTATATCTTCATCGGCGTGGGTTATATCATTTTGATTTTAAACCCAGTAATATTGTTGTAGGTCAAAATGGTCAGGGGATTTTGGTCGATTATGGAGCAATTCGTAAGCAGGAAACATGGAGTGAAGATAAAATTTCTACTACGCTTGCATATTATTCACTTGAAATTATTACCCTACAAACAGGAACTACCGATCCTATTGCCGATGTTTCTGCTGTGGGAGTATCTTTAAAGAGATATTGGAAAATGAAATTTGACCTCACTGATAGCTCTCTTCCTCTTCCAGCGAAGAAACTTTATGATCTTTATAAAAGTCTCACTGTACTTCGTTCATCGCTCGAGGATCCTTTGTTTCTAGAGAATGTTGCTGATCAAATACTGACGATCGCGGAGGAGATGGCTGCAATTGAAAAAACTATACCAGAAAAATCATCCTCAAATCCTTCAGTAGCGTCCACTGAGGAATAAAATATCAACTAATTCTCATGATTATGTTACCAGAATCATCACCATCTATGTCGGACTTTGAAGATAAAATTCTTACTGAAACCAGGAAATGTAATGCCTTGCATGATACTCGTAAACCGATAAAAGCTGACGGCATTTATCAATTTAATTTACAAGAGTTTCGTGAAGCTTGTCGGATTCTGGGGAAGAATATTCTCACTGATGAATTACTTGAGCAAGAATTGGTTTATTTGGAAGAACGTGTTTATAAAATGAGAGAGAGACTTTCTTCAGGAATGAAGGTTGTCGTATCTATTTTTCCTTGTGATGCTAATGGCATGGCCTATTCCCCGGAAGATATACGCAGGAATGCTTATTTTCATATTTTGCGACAACCAGATAGTGGTGGTGCATGGCACGGTTATGCTGGCCTGGGCCCTTCCACTCATGGCTTTATGTTACCCGCTGAAATTCAATCCAAATGTTCTTTCATTATTAATTTTAAGGATGCTCAACCACCTACGCAGCCTCATGGTATCGATGATGCCGACTGGCAAAAGTTAAAAAAACAATTTACTCAGGCATATTTAGCTTTGAGAATGATCTTGGGTGTGACGAACTCAGCTTAAAGAATCGAGAATCGAGAATCGCCCCAAAGGGGCCCCGTTGGGGTAAATCGTGAATTGGTTTAACTTTGAACTTAGAATTTAGAACTTAGAACTTTCTTGTTTTGTGGTACAATAAAGGGAAATCAAAATAAAAATGACGGAAACACAGTCTTCTGGCGTAGATAAAAATCGAAATGCAGCTTCGACCCCGAAGGACGCTCCTCTTTCTGCACCCAGATTACGAGCTCAACAAGAAGCAGATGCGCGACAGATTCACGCCATTTTAGGTAACATTGGTATAGGAGAAATCGATGACCTGGTAGCAAACTTTGGTCCGGGGGCCGAACCAACCTCAAAAGATCAACCTTCAGGCCTGTTTAATGCTGCAGAGGTTAGTGACGCGCTAGAAGGTCTTGTTCCGAGTGCCACAGCCACGTCAACATCTCAATCAGATCCCGATGACTTGGATGAAAAAAGAAAGAGAAATGAAAAACTTGGAAGATTGTTGGATTTGTTGAAGGGAGGAACAAAGATTGGCGATATGAGTAAATTGGAGATGGATGGCTTGGGTGTCGGCGATGAGTCACTGCAATTACTGGAACAGAATATTGATCGTATCAAGACTGCTAGGTTTGATATAAAACTAGCTAATGAGTTGCTGCAGTTATGGGAAGCTAATTCCGATCGTATTAAAAGTGATCCAGGATTGCGTGATGCACTCAAGGTTGCTCCAAAAAGTCTAACAGATAATGAGGGAAGAACTGTGGATATACATCCCGCTAAGGAGATTGGTGAGGGTGGCATGGGCAAGATTTTTTTGACGCATATGATTGCTGCAGGATCAACAGAAATTGTCGATGTGGCCATGAAAAGGCCTCATGCCGGTGAAATGGCTGAACAGATGCAGCGATTATATGAACGGGAAATAGAAATTGCTGAAATTATTTCTAAACTTGATCGCACTAAACCTGGAGCGGGAAATGTGATGCGGGCGATGTTTATTTCTAAAGATAAGCCGCAAACAATTTGCTATGAATTGATAAAAGACAGTGATGGCAAATCGCGTGATTTTGATAAAGCACTTGAGGAGAATGTCCCTCATAGTCGTATTATCGATGGTTTTGCCGAGACCATGAAAGGATTACAACATCTTCATGATAATGGTTTGCTTCATGGGGATTTGAAAACGGGTAATATGATGTTGAGTGGAGATGGTAACCACAAGATTGTCGACACTGGTGCTGTGATCAAAGAAGAAGAAATTCGATCTGGCCAGGTGCATTTTGATAAAGCTACAATTAAGGAGGCTGAAAAGGATGCAGCTGGTAATGTTATTCAAGAGGAAGAAACTGTGCGCTGGGCTTATAAATATCTTCTTGTTGATGGTAAAAAAGTTTTGAACGAAAAGGGTGAGCCACTGAGGGAGTCAATGCCTGCATCGCCTTATTATAATGATTATGCGACTTTGGAAGAATTGGTCAAAGAAGGAAAGCCTCTCGATGCCGCTGAAAAAAGAGCTATGGGGGTTATACTCAGAGACACGCTATCTCAGTTGGGATATTTTGACATAGCTGATTTTGATGGATTAGACATGAGTGGTGCTGATACTCTTGTTATGACCAAGGCCAAGGTAGTTTTGAAAGATATTGACCCAGGTCTTCCAGCTCATGTCCTGCAAGCGTATAATACAGCCAAGAGGCTTATTAATTCTCCAAAAAATCCTTATGAATTTATTGATAATGATCCTCAAAAAGGTCGTGACCCAGATTAAATTTCTCTCACAGAGGCTTCTCGTATATTGAAAGCAGTAGCTCAAAACTTTTAACTAATTTTTTATGGATAGTATTGAAAATCACCACAGCGCGCTCAGAGACTTTGCTGATTATGTACTGGCGGAAACGCAAAGAGTACGTAAACTGGATTCTGCTGTACCAAAAGTAGAAACTGAAAAGGTTGTTTATCGTTTTAGATTGGCAGAGTATGTGCAGGCGATGGCAGAATTAAATGGGAATCAGGCATTATCTCCTGACTTTATCAACAAAAGATTAGAGAGTATTCGCGATGACTTTTACAAATTTAAAAACAAGATTCCTCAAGGAGTGAAATGTTTAGTGGCCATTTTCCCCTGCAATCAAAACGGTACTCTTTATACCAACGAAGAGATAAAACGAGGTAAGCAAGTGGAAATATTCCTTATCGATCCCAAAACCGGACTATCGCTGGAGGGTGATACTTTAGCAGCAATGTTGCCCCAGGAGGTACATGAAAAGTGTTCATTTATTGTTGAATATCAAACAAATCCTTCTCCCTTCATTTCTCAGGCAGAATGGACAACTTTTGAAGCAAAGTTACGAACAGCGTATGCGAATCTACAATCTTTGTTGGTGAATGCCAAAATGATGAACTAGATCCTGGTCATCCCGTCAATCCTGTTGTATAATTATATGAAAACAAAAATAAATAGTGGCCATGATGATATCCCTCACCCATCGAGCAATTTGGGCAAAACAGCTCATCCGAATGCTGTTATTAACGTTTGCTGTCGGTAGTATTTTAGTCTTGTGGTTTGCCTTAGGCACTATATCGCGAGCTAGCACTGTTTTAGTGACTACTACTCAGGATGAACTGGATGCTGGTGGTACGCTTACCAACCCCTTGGGATCTGGGCTTTCTTTACGTGAGGCTATTACTTGGATGAGTACTGAGGACACAAATAATTATGTTATTAATTTTGCTAGCGATGTTTCCGTTATTTCTTTGAATAGTACTCTTCCGGATCTATCGTCCACGTGTGGCAGTCAAAACTGTACGGTCACTTTCACTGCAAACAATGTTACTTTGGTGGGCAATGGTTCATTCACTGCTCTCAACCTCAATACTGACAATAGTACTGTTCATGGGCTCAATTTCAAAAACTTTGCTCATGCAATTACTGTGAATGCTGATAATGCGACATTGGAAAGTTTGATCATTGAAGATAGTGACCAAAGCCAGATACAACTTACTGCTGAGGCCAGTAATACTCTGATCATAGATAGTGTGATTCGCAGTGGGGCGGGTATCGGTATCGAAGTGCTATCTGGATCAGACAATAATCGTTGGCAGAAAACAAAAGTGTTTAATAATGCCGTCGGAAATATCATCATCGCCCCCGGTGCTAATAATAGTTTGGTTCCTCCGGTATTTTCTGCTGCAGCATTTTTTCCAGGTCCTGATGGAAAAGTTATTGTAACTGGTTCTGGTAGTCAAAATAGTACGGTGGAATTTTATCTCAATAATGGCGACACCTACTTGGGTGCAGGATCTATAGACGGCACTGGGCATTTTTCTGTGACTGTACCGGCTAGTGATGCTGAATCGAGTACTCTTCCTACTAGTGGTTCAATCATCGCTTTTCAAACAGCAAATAATCGTTCATCAGCTCTGACCCCTGCCGTGCCATTTATGCCTTTCGATTTGGCTGGATCGGTGAGTGTTGATACATCTGAGATTGCTCCCCAGGAAACAGCAAACTTTCAAGTGATCTTAACAAATCCTTTGTCCGTAGCAATGGAAAACCTTGCTCTAGAAGCAGACTTTACTGGTTTACCTCCACTGACTCTTGGTTCACCCCAAATCAGTGATAGCAATGCTGTGGTGACGACAAATTCCGGTTCGATACTGCAAATAAATAATCTCAACATTGCTTCTGGTAATGTAGTGACGATTACTATTCCCATGCGTGCCGGCACAGCCCAGAAAGGCGAAGTTTATCAACCGAAAGTTCGCATTACCACTCCACAAGAAAAAGTATTTTTAGTTCCCTCTGTAGTGGTAGAAAATGCCGCACCTCAAGTAAGTATCGATACTCCTACTGTCACGGTCAGTAGGGGTTCAGGAGTGACTTTGACCGGCATCGCTACTGATCCTAATGGTGATCAACTTACGAAAGCCTGGACTGTAGTTAGTGGTTCGCCCACATTAACGTTGAGCAGTATTGACCAACTAACGACTTCTTTCACCGCTCCACAAGTCACCACCGATACAACGTATACATTAAAATTGAAAGTAGATGATGGCACGATTTCATCCGAAGCTTTAGCTACTGTTCTGGTGAAAGTTAGTAATCTGCCACCGGTTATTGCTCCGATGGACATTCCCGTATTTCGCGCTGGCAAAGAAGTAAAACTGAAAGTAGAAGCGAGTGATCCCAATAATGACCTTCTCACGTATACCTGGAGACAGACGTCTGGTACAGGATCCATTATCTTTACTGGTACCGGTTCGGATACTATTACGTTTACTGCACCAAAAGTTCTAGCGACGACGAAATATGGATTTACGGTCAGTGTGAGTGATAGTAAGGCCACCACTGCGGATACCGCATATGTGATTGTCAAAATGTACCGCGGTGAAAGTCCTCAAGCTGATGCTGGTCCTGATCAAACGGTATCTTCTGGAGTTAGTGTGAGTCTTGATGGAACAAAATCTAAAGACGCTGACAGTTTGGTGCTCACCTATCTTTGGGAACAGCTTGATGGACCAAAGGCTACTTTCACGCCGACATTGGCCAAAATAAGTTTTACAGCGCCCACGGTCACAGCCGATACTGTGTTGGAATTTAAATTAGCGGTAAAAGATGGTGTGAATGATGGTGAAGACTCAGTACGAGTATTAGTTCTCCC
>CAZGLA010000159.1:0-9888 GCA_964526575.1 uncultured Candidatus Peribacteria bacterium
TGTAATGTTTCTGCTGCTCTAGGCAGTTGGTCGAAGCCGAAGAATGCGCGGGTACGTTCTCCATAACTATATGAACCATCATGATCGAAGCGTAACAGTTGGGCGCGATAGGCGGCACGCATCTCCGCTGTGGTTTGTTCACCTTGTTTATAAACTTGTGTCATTTCTGCTAAGGCTTTTTCTGCTTTTCGATAAATAGCTAATACAATTGCTGTTCGGGTGAGTCCTTTCCATGAGTCTCCATGTTCTTCAGTCAGTCCAGTAGTATATATTTTGCTCAGGAGTTCTCGGTGGGTGGCAAGAAATGTGTCGTTATCAGCGATAATTAGAGGTAAATCTGTCCCATTGATCTTAAATAAGCCACTGAAATCTTGCATGAAGGAATAACCCAACTGCGCAGCTACGTAGGCCCGGGCGATTTGCGCTCCCACATCCATACGATGTAAGAAATCCATTTCGTAATCTTCAAAACGATCTAGTTCTGCTAACTTTTTGAGAACAGGACCAAATTCTTCACAACGCAGATCAAAGACTTTTTCACACACATCAAAAGCCATACACATGACGGAAAGATTTTTCCCATCGATGCCGATACGATAATAATATTTTCTGTCGGTCTTTAATGCTACTCGAGTTTCTGAAGGAATTTTTGTACCCTCGTTTGATGATGTCGGTTCAACCAATGAGTCAAATTCAATATCATTAGCAATTTTAGTTTTCATAAGCCCTAATTCAGCACCAAGTAATAATTGTTCAAGAGGAGAGATCTGTTTTTTCTTGTCACCTAAATGTTTCATCAATGAATATCCCAACAAAAAATCATCTTCATCAGATATCGAAAAACTTTCATCACCAACTTTAACATCCAAGCGAATGTTTTTCCCTTCACGAGATACTTTGAATGGTCCTGAAAAATGAATTTTCTCGTTGGCTAATTCTATTTTGGGTGGCTGTAACTGTTGAAAATCTTTGGCATCCAGTTCTATAGCTGCTTTTATCCCAGATCGTGTGCTGACTACGGCTGCGATGAGTGCTTTTAAGGCGTCGTAATAAATCTTATCTTTTTGATTGATTTTTTTTAGTAATTCATATAGTGCAGGGTCAATGCCTGGCTTTAGCCACTCTAAGTACTCTTCAATAGTTCTTTTGGCTGCACTACTTTTGGAAACAAACGCTGGCAAAACTCTGATCTGATCACGGAATTGATCCAGAATTTTCTCAGAAACATTAGGATAGTGAGGACTTGCTGCTCTACCACCTTTGATAAAATTACCTTTTTTGTCTGGGTCAAATCCATACTGAAGTGCAGAGAGGAGATTACTGCTCGGAGAAAATGTGACTCCTTCCTCGGCAAAGAGAATAAGATCACGAAGAGTAGGATGGACGAGAGAATTGAGAATCATACGTTCGGCACCATCACGATTCACGATAAGTGAACCCAACACACAAACATCTTTGCGTGTCTCTGAATCTAATTCACTCAGAACCTGTCCTGGAGCTGTGCTGTTTGTACAAATGCCAATTCCGCCCTCTCTGCCTTCTTCAGGCATTTGTAGCAGTGCATCAACGAGTGGGAATTTTACTGGACTGAGGGTCGACATTGCTCCAATGAGAGGGTAAGTAATCTTTCAACGTATACTCGTGATATTCATTAGTTTCTAGAGCGAAGGTGAGTATGCGAAGGTCAAACTTTAGCATATCACTGATCTCTTGCAAGAATTGCCTACAAATACCACATACTTCGCAAGCGACTGTGCGGTGTTTGCTGGAGGCAAGGCCCAAATGGGTAATAGGACTTTTGTCGCGCATGAGGGTAGTAATGACTGCTGCCATTTCGGCATGGATATTGGTTTGATGCTCAAAACTACTGTATTGACCAGTAAAATAAACTTTGCCTTCTTCTGTTACCACGCAGGCTCCATAATCACTAGCACCATCTTTGACAGTAAAGGATCGATCTAAGCCAAGAGTGGAAAACTGTCTACAGATCTGCACTAAGTCTGTGTTTTTATTTACAGATGCAAAGTTTGATTCTGGGTTTTTTGTGGCCAGGATTTTTTTTAACGTTACTCTTTCTGGCTGATAAAACGGTAATGCTTTCTGTACATCGTCTACATGGTAAAGTGTGTCACCATCCTTTGTAACAACGGTGTAAGCAATTGTTTGATCGGTGCGACGAGCATGATCAACTAAGAGTTTTAAAGTAATAGGTGAAGCCAGTTCTCCAGGTTTGGAGTCTTCAACGATGCTCGTTATTTTGTCTACGCCATAGTCCCGCTCTGCTACTGCCATAGTGAGAGCGACAGTCTCACTAGGAAAACTCAGAATATGATTGTTGGACTCTACATGCCCTGCTCGGTAATTCTTGCCACTGGTTGAGTAGGCAATACTAGCACTGCGAGGATTTGCAGGTTTGGTGCGTACAGACAGATCAAGACTGTCTTTGAGGGATTGTAGCTCGATCATAATTAATAAATGTCAGCGTTACTGCGCAATTTCGTCACCATGAGTCCTGCGGGTAACCAATCATAGTGAAGAATCTTTTTGATTAAATCACTAAAGAGGTGAATTTTATCGCGCTCCAGGCGGACATAGATTTTTTCTGATTGTTTGCTCGATAAGCGCATAGTCGGCCAAAATGAAACTGGAAAAGCATAATAGGGCAAAAATTCCGTACTAGGCAGAGGTTCTACAACGATAACATTGATAGGTTCATTGAGATTTTCGATAGCATAATCTATCCGATGACTACCATCACAGATGACATAGAAATCGAATTTGCCGCTGTGATTGAGGCCATAATTGATAATAGGCGCATGAGAGTGAAAAATATCAAAATGATTGATATTGCTTACTTCATCGATATAGAAGTTATTCAAATAGCGATCAGCTAAGTGATGAAGATTCTTTTTGGCGTCACGGACATAGCACCCCTGGAAACGCTGGCTTAATTTATCCAGAACGAGATAGCCACTTTCCAGATCATAACTATGTTTCTCAATAATGGGCGGCAGCATATGAAAGTCACCTCGGTCTTTCCAGTGGTATTTGACGGCGCCAGTGAGCTCGTTGAGCTTAATCTTTTGTGATCTCAGAAATTTATCAACTGTTTTCAATATTTCTAGCTGATTCTGATAAATAGTCGGTTGGGCAGTAAATAAATTGACTTCCTTTGGACTATTAAAAAGACTTTCATCCTTTTCATTGAGAACGATTTTAGGCGGGGCGCCGATGGTAGTGGGGGGATATACTTTTGCTAAAGAAAACTTTGCTGAATGATAAGGCTGAAGATTGTTGCCATCCTTGTCATAAACCCCACGATAAACAATATCGCCAAAGCTGCTGATAAGCTTGTCTAGATCTACTATCTCGGTTAAAACTATCTCATCTTTTGGCTGGTCTTTTATCATATGAGGAAGCATATAATCCAGTCGGATTATAGGAGGCTTCCCGTGTCTTGACAACTTCTACATACAGTTGCCACTTTGGTCTCCGACACATTCCCATTCCTTCGCTGAACCATTGAGTAAGATTGTATAGCTTTTGACTTCGGGGAAATTTGTAATAGTCTGGATAATTTGTTCTTTGACTCGAGGAACATCACAAGTACCGGCGAAAGTGAAATAGCCTTCAAGCCGAATTGTGGCGGCGCCATTGAGGATCGTTACAGAGTTTACTGTGGCTTGAGATTCAGCGAGGGCATTCATTAAGGTTTTATCACCCTCTTGATATTCTCTGTCTTTTATACTGAGGAGTTCTACAAGAGTAGTCGTCAAAGAAACCTTGGTAAGCCTACTTTTTTTGGGTCGGCTCACCATGACAATTTTATCACCACAGCCAAAGGTGCCGAATGCTGTGTCACCAATAGGATCAACTAATGCAACTTGAAATGTATTGAGATCAGCAGAAGTGGGAGAGCTCGTTGGGACTGCGGTTGGGACAGATGTAGCGGGGGAAGTAGTAGCGGTTGGCGAGGGTGGGAATGTAAGTGTAGATAAAGGTGTTGAAATGGGCTGAGGAGTCGGAAGTGAAGGAGCTGTTGAAAAGGAAAAATCACAAGCACTCAAAAGTAATGTAGCTGCGAGGAGGAAGGAAAGTTTTTTCATATAATGAAAATTAAGACGCTGCAATATTGCTGCGAACTTCCAAAAATTGCAAATTAAAGCCTGCTTTCCGCAAACCTTCGTAACTGTTGTTCTCTAAATTGCTGAACAGGTACACAACATCGTTTGTGAGTGGTCTCTCCAACCAATATCCAATTTCCTTCCTTCTCCTGCGCGTAACACTCTACCTTACAAGTGGCAACAGAATGTTCTCCTTTTTGCTGGTAATCGATAATCGTGGCTTTGAATTCCAATGCTGTACCAATAGGTACATAACGCAAATGTGATAGTGGAGTTGTCGTCCCCATACCTACGGTATCGCGAGTCGCAGTAATGAACCCTAGCTCTACTTCAAGGTCACGACAGGTAACTTCCATCTCATGGAGCATTGATGCAGTTCCTAGCGGCCCACCCATTTCATGTGCGCCCATATGGGGTGTGCGATAGTCAGGTTGGACATATGTTCTTACTTTAATTGTGCTGCCTACAATGGCCTCAGTTTTATTACATTCCAGCACATGCCTTTTGATTTTGTGCCATAGATCACCCTCATAGCGTTCACCTAAATCACAAATTGGCATAAGTATCACAGAATTGGGATGTATCTTGGCGATAGCCAAGGCCACTGCAAATGCTGCCCCCGTGCTCGGCCCGGTATATTGATGGAACTTACTTGCCAATAATCTTGTTGCTCTGAAAGCTGTTTCATTGGTAATAGAAGTGATGCTAGCTTCAGCTTTTTCAAAGACATCAGTCAGATTCACTGAAGGCACATTGGCTGATAGACCTGGCACTTGGCTGGCACCTTGCCAACTCTCCAGCCAGAAGCCATCATTACTTGTGGCATCACTTATAATCTTATTAACACCGAGCTCGAGATACGCTTCAGGATATTCATCACACAAAAATCTCTTTTCATCTACTTCTACGCCAATACCAGCACATTCAGGCGCGAATTGCCTTATACCTCGTATCATTCCTGTCAAAGTGCCACCAGTGCCCATGCCAGCTACAAAATGTGTAGGGCACATCCTCTCTACCAATAGCTTCCGTGCAGCGCGTCTACCTTGATCCCTGAAACCGGCCAGATTGTCAGGTGACTTATTTTGATTGAGAAATTTACTGCCACTGATTTCTCTTTCTAGCCGTTCGCCGGTAGAGATAAGACCAGGGACACCGAATTCTCCCGGCACCAATACGACTTCAGCACCCAATGCCACTAAAGCATGCAATCGTGGTGTACTGGCATAGTCTGGCACAACACTCACTACATCATAGCCTTTTTCTCTTGCTACTTTCGTAAGCCATATCGATGCATTTCCAGAAGAAGAAAAGATGAGCTTTCTTGTCCTGGTAGGGTGGATTTCTCCACGCTGTTCAGCCGCTGTTAGCATCGAATCAACAGGGATGACCTTGGTGCTATGGCCAGGAACACACCGATAATCAATCGCAATGATCCTAGCTCCATTAGCTAATGTACATATTTCGATAAGAGGCGGCCGTTTTATGAGCTCGGTCTCTGTACTGATACCAATACCTTGCACACCCTCTCGCACTTCTTCAGTAATAGCTTGAGTGAGAAGCTTGGCTTTGTTTAAATCGGTTCGTAATTTTTCATATCCCGCTTGTAGGGAGCTTGATAATCGCATATTTCAAGGTAAAAATGACATTCTACACTCGATTAATAATCTGTCAACCACTACAAATATAACATCTCATGGCGTGCCACGAACCCGAGCAAAGCGAGTGGGGAATGTGGCGAGTTGTATGTTGCCCGTGAACTACTCCTACGTCGAGTTCAGGGCATAAACCATTTTCTTTCCATACTGCTACTGGACAATCTATGGCTGTGCCATAAACCTGAGCGAAGCGAATGGTTTATGGTGCCGAAGGAGGGACTTGAACCCTCACACCTTGTGGGTACACGATTTTGAGTCGTGCGCGTCTGCCATTCCGCCACTTCGGCTTGCAAGAATATGCGCTCACAATATAAACGAGCACCTGTATTAATCAAGACTATAAAAGAATTCACAAGAAAAAACTTCTTGCTTTGTTTTTATGGAACACTCCTCAATTAGCGCAGAATTCCCCATATTCTGCTTCGATAGGGAGAACTTTGAGCTAGTCTTGCAATGTCACTTTCAGATATCAATATAGGATAATGTTCATATAAATAATCAATTAATTTCATTACTTCTTTTTCCTTGTCAGCTTTTTTGATGTCATGGAAAACTTGTTTGTAGAGAATTTTCTGAAACAGTTTTTGTGTTGTTTGTGGGTGGGGTGCCTTTGGTAAAGTTGAGTTAGGTTCTTGACCAATATTTATACAGATAACCGACCCCATTTCTTCCATTCCAGGGATATGACCAGCTACATGAAGTTGCCATAATGTTTCTTGTTCTTTTAGAGCAATAAGCGTGTTAAAAGAAAAGGGGCGGGGAAGAATAGTTTTGCTAAATGTAGGAAGTTCTACTTTTTCTTCTCTCATGACTGTTTCAATTATTTCCATTAGCTGGTTTCGAGTGAAAATAATCTGATGTCCAACAAGATGATCCAACTCGCTGAGACGACTTACGGGATCTCTTTTGTTCTTGCCAATTGCCACTTCTAATTCCCTATGAAACGCGTTAAAATTTGGGACTGCTATACTAATCATACCGCCATCGGCTATTTTTCTTATTGCTGTTCGTAAGATATCTTTTGAAGATTTGAGGTCATGTTCCAATACAAACTGTAAGTTGATAACATCAGAATCTTTTTCGTTTACATCATCAATTTCACCACGAATATAATTTATTTCTTTTCTAGTAACTATCTCTCTTATTTTGGGAGTCAATACTCCCGGATCAACAGCTGTGATTTCCATGTTTGGATATTTGTTACGCATCATTACTGAATTGATACAACTACCAGCACCAACATCAAGTAGGCGCATGGATCTGTTAGATACATTTTCTAGGTCAAATAAACCACATTCGTCCATCACCACCTCTCGTTCTATTTGTCGGATTATGGCTTGGCGATAGCGGGCATTGCGCTGATTTACAAGTTGTTGGTCGATGTTTAATGCCTGTCCTTGGATTCTTACCAAAATTTTACCAGATTCATCGATTGCTGATGTGTTTATGTGATCTAGCCAAATACTCATGGCCAGCTTTCTTAATCGATCTATTAAAAGTTTTCCAGCAGTTTGTGCCTCAGCAATGTTTCTAAGTAAATCTGTGGCTTGCACATCATGTACCAGCACATCTCGTAATAATGGTAAACGAATAACATCCAAGATTGCCTGTCTCTCTTCAGGTGTCATTAGCTCTTTTGATCGATTGAGGTTTTTCTCCACCGCCTGCCAATCTATATTTTTTAAAGACCTGTTCATAAAATGCATTCATTATAGCGAATATGTATATTAAACGAACATGGCAGATCTGTCAATGTATATGTACAGAAGGTATATATACCAAGAATGGTAAGATATAGTAACAACAAAGCACCTATCAGGTATTGTCACGTATTACTGACGATGGTATTATTGTGGTGATGATAAAGGAACTCACACAGCTCGGTTTATCAGAGAATGAAGCCAAAGTTTATCTGGCTGTTTTGAAGCTTGGTTCAAGTAATGCTGGGCCGATTGTCCGGGAAACCAGACTTCATCGTATGTTTGTGTACGCAGCTTTAAAACATTTAGAAGAGCTTCGTTTAGTGAGCGTGATAATTAGAAATAATCGGCAATATTTTCAGGCGACAAATCCAGAAAATATTCTTACTCCTCTCCAAGATAAAGAACGTCTAGCAGAAAAATTGATTCCAGAGTTAAAAGCTCTTCAATCTGAGAAGGATCACGAAATGGGCGTGCGGATGTTCTATGGTAAAGAAGGATTTTGGGACAATCTGCAGGATGTTATTCGTTCTGCCGCTAAATTTGATCGTATCATGTATATCATTGGTGGTGCGCCCGACACGGCCTTTTATGAAGCAATTGGTAAGCACTACCAGGCCTATAAACAGCTACTTAAGTCTCAAAAAGTGGCCAAGTGGCTCCTGGCGCCTGAGGCAATGTCTAGCGAATTCAGGATGAAATTTGCTAAGGAAACTCCTAAAAATCAGCTGAGAACTTTACCTCGTGGGCTTTCTAGTCCCACCTATACACGCATTACACCTGAAATGGTCAGTATTGAAATTTACACCAGCCCTTTATTTATTATTCAGATCAAGAACAAAAGTATTGCGGAAAGTTATAAAGAACATTTCAATTTGTTGTGGCAGGCCGCCACCAAAGAATAGGTGTCCTTGTGAGCCAATTTTTATTTTAAGTTCAGGTTTAAGCTCAGGGTTAATTAATTGACAAGAAAAAGTATAATGTTAGAATAATTTCTTGATTGTTATAGGTTAAAAAACATTCAACTTTACCATCCTTATCTTATTTTATGACTGATTTACAAAAGAAATATCCTCACCTAACTTTTCCAGGTGATATAGAGCAGCCGATAGTAATGAGAGCGCCGCATCTTGCAGTCAGTATTCATGGATTCGATCATATGGCTTGGGGAATAGGTGATATTGCCTTATTTAAGAGCACAGGAGATGCTAGTAAAGATTCCCAAATAAGAGATATTTCGTTTCCTGTTGAATCAGCTGATAAACTACAGCCATTGCCTGCTGATGCCGCATATGGAATCCTGCTCCCAGGAGCTTTAGTGCAAATTATGGAAGTACGAGAACAACTTCTATGGCCAACTACTACTAAGGACGTTATTCATGACAAGGGACCGATTCTTGCTTATCTAGATAGAAAAAGTAGTTACCTGCATAGTTTTCTCGAACAAAAGACTCGTCGAAATTTACATGCAGTATTAGGGATCACTATTGAAGGGTAATTTGTTAGGTTTTTTTAAAAGAAATCTCATGGAATCTCAAAAGAGACAATCGCTCATTGATATTACAAAAGAGTTGGCGACCAAAGACGATCCGGCTCATGACTTTTTACATTTATGGCGAGTACTGCATAATGCTGAAAAAATTGCTCAAGTTGAAGGAGGGGATTTAGATATAATTACTCCAGCAGCGTTATTTCATGACATCGTCATTTATCCGAAGAATGATCAACGATCAAAGGGTGCAAATGAGGAAAGTGCCAAGAAAGCGGAGGAAATCTTATTGCAATGTAAATGGTTTCCAGCGCTGAAAGTTGAACAGGTAATGAGGGCGATCACGAGATGTTCATATGGCAAGAACCTACCAAAAGAAACTTTGGAAGAACATATAGTGCAAGATGCAGATTTACTCGAATCAGTGGGCACGATTGCAGTAGCGAGAACTTTTGTTTCTACAGGACAGATGCAAAGACCGATGTATTGTTTCGAAGATATGGAGGGCAAATCAAGAGATCTTAATAAAGTAGTTAGTGAATATGGTTTAGATTTATTCCCTGCACGTTTGTTTAAAGTGATAGAAAGATTGCACACTGAAACAGCAAAGAAGATTGCTAGAGAACGAGAAAAAAGCATGAGAGCTTTTTATCGAGCATTCTTAGCTGAGATTAAAGGCGAAGAATAATTTATCTCTTGGTTCGTTGAGGAGTTTTTAACAAGGCTTCGCCGATTTCCAAGAAGCCTTCAACACCTTCTTTTTCGGTGATGTAACCAGGAAATATGGTCATATTTTTCTCGTGTTTTCTGATATTGGCAACTCCTACTGAGGTGGGGAATTTTTTGGAATCAAACATTTCTTGATCATTTTTACTATCTCCGATTGTCATAAGAGTGAGTCGAGAAAGCGATAGGAT
>CAZGLA010000160.1:0-1702 GCA_964526575.1 uncultured Candidatus Peribacteria bacterium
AACTCTTAACTCAGCACTCTGAACTCTGCACTATTTTATCCGTTTCTTCATCTTCTTATTCTCTTTCCTCTTCATATATGCCCCAACGTCTTGTTTGTAGTGCAGGATGAATTTGACGATGACGGTAATAAGCCACAGAGCAAAAAATACAAAAACCAAAGCAAAAATGAAACGCATGCTAATGTATGGCGCTCTTTGATAGCGTGCAAACAGTAAAAATCCTGATAAAAAACCGGTTAGATACATCGGTCCGGGAAGGCGGCGTAAAAAACGGCGCATTATGCCATTTATATGTCCAAAACGAGCGAATAATTGCAAAAGAATACCTACAACAAAGAAGCCAATGGTTACCCAGGTAAGCAAACGCAAATATTGGAAATCACCGATGGGATTTGCTTCGAACCAGTAATCCAAAGAAAGGAATTGAGAAAAATTCATAAGAAGTAAAATCAAGTCATTTAGAGCAGAGCTAGAATTACAATATTTCCCGACTATCCGCAAGATGGTATAGTACCTCCGAACTTGCCACTATGATTCATTACCTTTCCGGCACCATTATCGAAATAGATAAAAATCTGCTTCTCGTCGAAAATAACGGCGTTGGTTATGAAATACTCGTGCCCCACAACCAAGTACATCATTCCCGAGGCAATATTCAGCTTTTTGTGTATCCTCACCTCACTAGTGAACAATACCAGCTGTACGGCTTTAGCAGTCGCGAAGAAAAGAAATGGTTCAAGCGGCTTATCAACATTTCTGGCATTGGTCCCAAAACTGCACTGAATATCTTGAGTTCTGGTTTAGATCGTTTGCTAAGAGCCATCGCTGAACAAAACAAAAGTTTTTTTGAGAGTATCAGTGGCGTCGGTAAAAAGACTGCTCTCAAAATCATGATTGAGCTGATTGAAAAACCAGCTGATTTTGCCCCGACTAGTACCGGTAACAATGCCTATCAAGAAGCATTTACTACATTAAGTCGCCTCGGCTACGAATCACATGTTATTCAAGAACTACTGAAGAAAGCACCAGCCAAAGCATCGGCAGCAGAATTAGTCACATTAGCGATCCAAAACCATGCGCAAAAAAGTTAATACAACAATTGCTCAGTCTACACTGACTGAAAAAGAAGAGACTTGGGAAGTTTCCTTACGTCCCCGAACCATCATTGAATATGTCGGTCAAACCGCCATCAAGGACAATTTACAAATCTTCATTCAAGCTGCCAAAAAAAGAAAAGAAGCTCTCGATCATATTTTACTCTTTGGTCCACCGGGCTTGGGTAAAACCACATTAGCCAGTGTTATTGCCAATGAATTGGGTGTTGACTGCCTTGTGAGCTCAGGTACAGCCTTACAGAAGCCATCAGACATCATTTCCATACTCAATGCCGCCAAACCTTTTTCGGTACTCTTCATTGATGAAATCCATCGTCTCAAATTGCCATTGGAAGAAATTCTCTATAGCGCGATGGAAGATTTCCGTCTCGATATCATGGTAGGCAAGGGTCAAACTAGTGAGGCAGTATCTATTCCCCTCGCCCCTTTTACTCTTATTGGGGCTACAACAAGAAATGGTGACTTATCCGCACCACTTCGTCATCGCTTTGGCGAGACATTTCGTTTACAATTTTATACCATTGATGAATTGACTCAGATTATTAAACGTACTGCCAAAATACTGGGTATTTCTCTCCAGGATGCTG
>CAZGLA010000161.1:0-2138 GCA_964526575.1 uncultured Candidatus Peribacteria bacterium
TCGGTCTTTTGGTATCTTCGGCTGTCCGATATACTTTCGCTTCACTCCACAATTTCCGCCATTTCTTTTCTATTTCCTGATGAGCAAAAGACATAATAGAACTAAAAGCAGATGCATCATACGAATGGTTGTATTGAAACACAAGTTAGTTTAACCACCACCCGCCCTCCCTGGGGGGACAAACCCACCCTTTTGCGCTAGCATAGCTTTTGCAGGAATGCTACCAAATCAAAAATGAAATAATTCTCCTTGACTTAAATCTTATGCACAGATTTTACTTACCAAAAGCAAAGATTGATCATCAGCTAATCATAAATAAAGAAAACAATCCTGATTTATTTCATCAACTCAAAAATGTCTTACGTGCAGAAATCTCTGATCAGTTTATTTTCTTTTCAGGAAGAGATAACACAGAATTCATTGTTGAACTAACGGAATCGGGCAAAGAATTTCACTTCACAGTAAAAGAAACTCGTGAAACCAATACTGAACTCCCCTATTCTTTAACTCTTATTCAAGCTATTCCTCAAAAATCAGAAAAATGGGAATGGATTTTACAAAAAGGTACAGAGTTAGGTGTTAATATCTTCATTCCTTTAATAACTGAACGTACCCAAAGAAAAAACTTACCTAAAATGGAAAGAATGGAGAAAATCTTAGTCGAAGCTGTAGAGCAAAGTGGCCGAGTAAAGATTCCGACAATTCAACCACCATTGGCTTTAGAAGGTCTCACATTTCCAACTAACTCGCACAACTTTTTTGCCAGTCTAAACAGTACTGAGACTTTGCAAGCTCATTTAGATTCTAGCCATCCCCACAAAGTTGGTATAACAATCATTATCGGTCCCGAAGGTGGATTTAGTCCCAAAGAAGAAGATTTTTTGGTAGGCAATGGTGCATTGCCCTTCTCATTAGGTAAACGAACCTTACGACTAGAAACCGCAGCCTTGGCCAGCTTGGCAATCATTAGTTCGAGAAGCCTATGAACATTCCCAAGAGTTGCACAATTACCGGTGGAAAGCTAATAAATTTGACCAGCAAGATCTTGCGCCCCAACTATTGCGCCCCAACTGTCACAATTCTCGGCTATCTCCAAAGATATATCTATCAGCCATATCTTGGTTTGACTGCCGAGCCTTTAGCACTCTATAATACCGAGTGCTAATCATAGAAAATATGAATTTAGAAAAACTCACCAATAAAGCGAGAGAATCATTACAAGAGATGCAGAATATTGCTGAAGAATATCAGCATCAGATGGCCACTCCTGTGCATTTGCTATTAGCCTTGGTGAAGCAGGAACAAGGCATCGTTCCGAACGTACTCGCTGCCTTGGGCATAAACATAGAAGATTTAACAAACACCATAGAAAGCACCCTAAGAAAATATCCCAAGATTGCTCAAACTAATGCTACATATGTTGCTCCTGAATTTCGCCAGATTTGGAAAATAGCCGAGACTGAAGCAGGAAGATTGCGCGATGAATATATTTCTACGGAACATTTGTTTTTAGCATTACTCAATTTCAAAAGTGATGCCCAGGATATTCTGTCTCAAACAGGAGTAACGAGTGAAAAAGTATTGCAAGCATTGACCAAAGTTCGTGGCACTCAAAAAGTGGCTGATCCTGATCCAGAAGGGAAATATCAAGTATTGGAAAAATACACCGTAAACCTCACTCAACTAGCAAAACAAGGAAAAATCGATCCCGTGATCGGTCGTGATGATGAAATACGTCGCGTCATGCAAATTGTGTCTCGTCGTACCAAAAATAATCCTGTTTTAGTCGGAGAACCAGGCGTCGGTAAGACTGCTATTGCTGAAGGGCTTGCACGTCGTATCATTGATAATGACGTCCCAGAGAATCTTAAAAACAAGCAACTTTTATCTCTCGATTTAGGTGCACTTGTCGCTGGTACCAAATATCGCGGCGAATTTGAAGATCGACTTAAGGCAATTATCAAAGAAATCAGCAACCGCGATGATATTATTCTGTTCATTGATGAGTTACATCTTGTCATCGGCGCTGGTAAAAGCGAAGGGGCCATGGATGCGGGTAATTTACTTAAGCCTGCACTTGCTCGCGGACAATTACGTACTATCGGTGCTACTACGCTCAGAGAATATCGACAGTACAT